>CAJUEI010000048.1:12490-19157 GCA_910585255.1 uncultured Lachnospiraceae bacterium | reverse complement strand
CCTGCGACCTCTTGATCCCAAATCAAGCACTCTAGCCAAACTGAGCCACACCCCGCTGCTTTATCTACTTCCCTATTTCTAAGATTTCTCAACGCAAGATACATTATAGTATAGCCATAATAAAATGTCAACACTTTTTTTCATTTTCTTATATTTTTCTTATATTTTTCTTATTTATAGATAAAAACACTGGAATTAAGAAAACAGCCAGAGTGCAAAACAGCATAAACCTGCTGCACTCTGATATCTCCTCTGATTTCAATTACCATAAATAATTAATCGTATAGTGAGCCTCTCCTTCCCGATCAATCTCCATCAAAATATAAGAGGGTCTTCTCCCCTCCTGCCTAGGAAAAGAAATACTCCCGGGATTCAAAGCCGTAATCCCGTCCTCCTGCTCAATACAAGGTCGATGTGTATGCCCAAACATCACAATATCTTTCCCGCGTGCCCGGGCATCCTCAATAATCTGCTCCATTCCGACTGTTACATAATAATAATGTCCATGTGTAAGCAAAACCTTATACTTTCCAATCTGCAGCTCCTTTTCCCTATCTAACCGGGAAAAAAAGTCATTATTCCCAGCAATAATCTCCAAAGGACATCCCACAATCGATGCAATCTCCTCTTCCTCTCCCTCTGCATCTCCAAGATGAATCGCCAAATCCAAATGCCCTATCTTTTGAATCACACGTTCCAAATTGCTATGTCTTCTATGTGTATCACTTACAATCAATATCCTCATCTATATTACACCTCCATCTATCAATCGCTCTTTCATCTGCCGCAAAGCCTTTCCTCTATGACTAATCCGATTTTTTTCCTCCATAGAAAGTCCGGCTGTTGTGGTATGATATTCTGGAAGATATAAAATCGGATCATAACCAAACCCATTGCTTCCTTCTTCCCGATACCCAATCTGTCCCTCAATCGTAGCCCTGGTTGTCAGTGTCCGCCCATCCGGCAAAAGTGCTGCAATTACACAGACAAAACGGGCACTGCGTTCCTCTCCGACCGCTTTAGAAAGCTGTTCTATAATCGCCTGATTTTTAATGGTATAAGAAGTATCCTCTCCCATATACCGTGCTGAATAAACTCCGGGAGCTTTATTCAGATAATCCACTTCCAGCCCAGAATCATCCGCCAGTATCACCGCTCCCTGTGCCTCTTTTTCCATTCCTACTGTCCGTACCTTTATCAAAGCATTTTCTTCAAATGTTTCTCCGTCCTCTACAATAGAAACAGAAATTCCTGCCTCCTTTAAGGAAAGTACTTCTACGTCTAAATCTGCCAATAACAGACGAATTTCTTTCATTTTCCCTTCATTCGATGTTGCAAATATCACTCTTTTCATATCACAGTCAATCATTCCCTCTTTTCTCCTGTTCTGCCGACAGCGTCTGTCCTTCTATATTTTCTTTGGCATTTTTCGTTATTTCGGCAATTTTGGTAAATACCTTTAGACAAATATTACATCCTTGTGTACTTTCTGTATTATCCCATGACTTTCCATACAGACTGATATACCCCTCTCCATCTGAAATATCTACTTCCTTCGTTGCCTCATCTGCTGCATATTCAATGGCAATCGGTCGCTCAGAACCAGGCGTTCGAATTCTCACTACCACTGCAAATCGTTCTCCTGCACGCAGCGGAACCTCCTCTTTTAAATTTATCGTATAATATCCTGCATTTATAAATGTTCCCTCTTTTACACTCACCCGATTAGCAAAAGATTCGGTTCCCTTAAAATCATGTACCACAAAAATTTCATACTCCGTATTTTTTCCTGTCGCATAAAATCCGACTGCTGACAATACCTCCTCCTCTTCCGCCTGATAGACATTGGCGAAATATCCTTTTTCACTGCCATAACCTAACTGCCCTACCCAGCCGCAATAATCAGACTGATAGATTTTATTATAATTATCCACTCCTTCTACCCCTGAAAATACTACATTATGGGTACCAATATTAGAGTCGTAGTAGGAAACATAAAATGTTCCGTTATTTCCAAACTCACTTCCCCAACTGTTTCTGCAGATAAATGCTCCGTCTGCTTCCAGATCCATTGTAAAATTTTCTTTCGGATACTCGTCATCCCATCCGATTATCACCACATCATGATTGGGTTTTTCTGTCCCTATATAACAATATGCACAGGTATTGGGATTATAATATTCGGAACGGCTTTGAGAATTAATCAGGGAAGTATAGAGCGATGTCTGTACACCTCCATATTTAAAAACCATTTCTTTAATGGTTTCGAAGTCCTTTGCATCAATCACCTGCACTTCCTGCACATGACAAGCCGCTTCTAGCCCCTCTGGTGAAATTCCGTCTCCATAGGGATCTTCCTCTTCCAAAACAGGTCCCTGCCAGCTTGCTAAATATGCAATCGCCATGGTATACTCGCCGCCGTCATTAATCTCCGCTGCAAAACTATTCTGAAGACTCATATGATCCTCTGAAAAGTCAAACTCTTTCTCCGGCAGCAGAGAAGACTCTAACGCTGTCAAAGAAGCAAATGCCCAACATGTCCCATACTTTCCCTGATCTTTTACACTTGGTGCCCGTTCTAAAAATCGATAGTCATAATAAACCGGCAGTTTTTTCGATTCCACATTTTGAACAATTTCAGCACTATTTAAATTCATATTCCAGGTATATTGACAATTCAATACCTTCTGTAACGTTTCAACAGAAAGATAGATTTGATCCCCTATTCTTTCTGCAGGCGAACAAAGTTCCCTTGTTTTTTCATTTACCGACATTACCGTTTCCCCTAAATTCATCTGAACGGTTGTCATATTCTGCTGAATCAATAGCCTTTTTCCATCATAAAGTCTTGCACTACAATTAAAATATTTGCTTAAAAATGCTGCTGGAATCATTAAGTTTAAATGATCGTCCATATAAACCTCTCCCCGTTCCAGCTCCAGATACTGTCCATCTACAGAGATATAAATCATTTTCTGATTTACACTGTCTGCAATAAGATGATTCCAAAGATCCTCTTTCTTTTCTACCAAACTCTCTTTTTCAATCCCTCTTGAATAAACAAAATCCTGCATTTCTATCAATAATGTTGCAATCAGCACAAAAACCGAAAAGATAAAAAATCTGCTATGTTTCATATTATCTGCTCTCCATATTCTTCTTTCCCTGTGGTGGTTTTGGTCCTAAAAACTGATAAAAATAAGTCCGCATCATCCCGTTATAAATCTTTCTGTTTTTATCTGCCTTCCTGCCAAAATACTGTTCCGCATGTTCTGATGCAGTAATCACATAAGCTGACCAGGAATCCAATGCCCGAAATTGTCTCCCAAATTCTGTATAGATCTCCCGAATACTTTCCTGTGTCCCAATTCTTTCTCCATATGGAGGATTTGTAATAATAAAACCATATTTTTTGGAATGACGAAGCTCACTGACTGAACGCTGCTGAAAATGAATCTGTTCTGCTACTTTTGCACGTTTTGCATTTTCTCTTGCTATTTGAATCATCTCGCCGTCAATATCATACCCCTGTATCTCCATTTTTACCTCTCGGCAAATTCCGTCTTTTGCCTCCTCTAAAGTCTCCTTCCACTCCTTCGCAGAAATCAGATTTTTCCAATCCATCGCTAAAAATGTGCGATACATTCCAGGAGGAATTTTCATTCCCATCAAAGCCGCTTCGATTGCAAATGTTCCCGAACCGCAAAACGGATCGACCAATATTCGATCCCGATTCCATGGTGTCAATAAAATCAATGCTGCCGCCAGTGTTTCTGTAATCGGTGCTTTCCCGGTTGAAAGCCGATAACCTCTCTTATGTAAGGAATTACCGGAAGTGTCCAATCCTATTGTGACCACATCTTTCATAATTGTAACACGCAGCGGATATGCACTTCCCTCCTCCGAAAACCAACTTCGGTGATATTGCTGTTTCATTCTCTCTACAATCGCTTTTTTCATAATAGACTGAATATCAGATGGACTAAACAGCTTACTTTTAATAGAAGTTGCTTTTGCAACCCAAAACTTTCCATCCTCTGGAATATAAGCTTCCCAAGGCAATGCCTTTGTTCCTTCAAATAATGCATCAAATGTCTCTGCTTGGAATTCTCCTACTTTTAACAGCACTCTCTCTGCTGTACGGAGAAATAAATTTGCCCGGCAAATGGCTTCTTCATCTCCTGCAAATGTAACCTTTCCATCCTCTACCTTTGTAATTTCATATCCCAAATCATAGATTTCCTTCTTTAAGACAGCCTCCAGCCCAAAGTGACATGGTGCAATCAACTCAAATCGGTGCATTTTTGTTCTCCTCTTCTTTTTATATTACAATTTCTTCTAATATCTGATTTTCTAAATTACGTATGGAAATACTTCCCTGATGATATAATGCAAAAGTTGGAGGATTCCCGCCCTTTGGAATCGCTACAGAACCCGGATTACAGATTACAATCTCATTCTGTCTTTCTGCTTTCCAAATATGAGTATGCCCATAGGCAAAAACACTGCCGATTCTATAAGGAGGAAGATTCTCCGGTGAATAGTGATGTCCATGTGTTAGGAAAAACTCTATCGTTTCATCATATAATAAAGCATATTCCGAAAGAATAGGAAACTCCAATACCATCTGATCCACCTCTCCATCACAATTTCCTCTTACTGCTAAAATCTCTTCTTTCTTTTTATTTAAAAGAGAAATCACTTGTTTTGGTGCATACTCCTTAGGCAGATCATTCCGTGGTCCATGATAGAGCAAATCCCCTAATAAAATCAGCTTGTCCGCTCTATTCTCCTCATAACAATCCAGCAATTTCTGACAATAATAAGCAGAGCCATGTATATCTGATGCAATTACATATTTCATTGATCCGTTCTCCTTATTTTAAATTTTATATATATTTATATAAAAGAAACCATCACATTTTTTTCTATTCTGTCCATACTAATTAGACTGCTTCCCTGTGACAGTTTCTTTTTCCCTATTCTTTTCCTCTTCATCTTTCTCTATCTGCCCATCCGTAATAAGCCGTCATCCCGCCAATTACAGACATCGTTTGAAATCGATCTGCTTCTAGCAGCCGTCCTGCCGTCATACTTTGTGTACCATGTTCACAATAGAGCAAATAACTATATTCATCCGGCAAATAATAATCCCCTTCTTCTATCCTGTCATAAGAAATATTTACCGCCTCTGGTATATGATATTCTTGATAATATTCACTTGGGCGTATATCTAAAATAATGGTATTCTCTTTTGCCTGCTGTTCTTTTGCTTCTATAATTGTAATTGCCCTCATCTCTTCCACCTCCGGCTGTTTTCTCCCCAATCTAACTATCTCCCCACTATTACTATATTCACTTTTTCTTTTCTTGTGAAAGAATCCGGCTATGTATAATCAAATAGGGAAGGTTACTTTCCCTGCTCGCCGTGCCGGGCGTCCGTCAGCTCTGCTGACATATTTCCTTTGGACACCCGTGTACATAAAAAAACGTGGGATTGCCGTCATCTGTGCAGTCCCACGTTCTTCCCTGTCCACTTTGCAATTCCTGATATCATTCAGAAATATTTTGAAAATCTCTTTGCATATTCTGCTTATTTATCACAGTTTCTTGAGCTGTTCTGTGACTTATTCTGAGATTTGTTCTGTGAACTATTTCCAGATGCATTGCTGGAAGAAGAATTATAACTGTTCTGACTGGAATTGTTCTGGCTAGAGTTATTTTGATTGGAATTATTATATCCATTCTGTGATGTTGTATTTTGTGTCTTATTCTGTTCCTGAGTACTATTCTTGTTTGCCATGATAATTACCTCCTAAAAAGATATTGATTAGTTACAAGAAATAGTATCTCTCACTTCTGCTATTTTATTCACTTAATTTTTTTTAAAAAATGTTTTCCTGCTATCCATATAAGAAAGCCTAATAAAATAGGCCAAGCATACTGAATAAGCAAAGCAGCAACTCCAACTACTAGCCTGACTGCAAAAAAGATTAATAAAATACCAAGAATTCCTGCAAATATTCCTATAAAACGACTGTTTTGATAAAACGGCCGCCTTCTATGTTTGCTTCTGTTCTCCTCTTCCTCTACCGTTCTATAATTTTCATATGCCGTATCATGCGGTCCAGAAAAAAAACCTCCGCCCTGCATATCGATTACAGTTTTTGCCAATAGACGCGGATTTCCTAATTCTTCAAAAATTTCCTCTTCTGCTCTGCCCTTCCATAATTCAGAATCAATATATTTAGAATAATATTGCTTGTTATCATATACTACAGAATTTGGTACTTCACCTGCCAAAGTTTCTTCCAGTTGTTCTAAAAATTCTTTTTTCGTCATTCTCTTTCCGCCTTCCAAAGTACAAAAAAACCTAACTAAAACTCTAGTTAGGTAATACTTTTCTATACTGCGTGCGACAGGATTCGAACCCACGACCTTCTGGTCCGTAGCCAGACGCTCTATCCAACTGAGCTACGCACGCACAAACTATCATACTTTGTAAAAACCATATATTTTACAAAATGCCGGCGACCGGAATCGAACCGGTACTGTGTTGCCACAACAGGATTTTAAGTCCTGCGCGTCTGCCAGTTCCGCCACGCCGGCATCTATGGGACCTATAGGGCTCGAACCTATGACCCTCTGCTTGTAAGGCAGATGCTCT
>CAJUEI010000048.1:0-12480 GCA_910585255.1 uncultured Lachnospiraceae bacterium | reverse complement strand
GATTCGAACCACCGAAGCAATTTGCAGCAGATTTACAGTCTGTCCCCTTTGGCCTCTCGGGAATCCATCCATTTTTCAAATAGCCAAAATTACCCTGACAATTACATACTATACCACACTTATCCCAAAAATGCAAGCATATTTTTCTCAATTCTTTCTATTTTTCTAAATACTTCCGATACACCTCTTTCACTCCCTCCGCATAACTCCGCCCCACAGGCAGTTCCACCCGTTTCTCCCCATTTTTCCCAAGCACCATACACTTCCCTGACAGCCGTTCAATATGCTTTCCATTTACCAAATACCCCGTATGACACCGTACAAAATACTTCGGCAGCTTCTGAATCAACTGCTTCAGCGAAAGATAACTCTCATACTCTTTCTCCAAAGTAACAATCCTGCACTGATGCTGCAATCGCTCAATATATAAAATCTGACTTATCGGAATCTCAATATGCCTTCTATCACAGATAATCCGAAGATACTGAAATCCCTCCCTATCAACTCGCTTCAACGCCTTATACAGAGCAAGCGGCATCACCTGTTCCAATTCCCGTTTCCATACAAAATAACAGTGTTCTGTCTCATACACCCGAGAAACATAGTCCGTTCGATTCGTAAGATAAATAATCTGACAATCAGGAAACTTCTTATTAATTTCCAAAACCGCCTGAAGCACATCCACTTCCACGGAAACCACCTCCAGCACCAATATATGAAAATCAAATGTAAATTCTTCCGCTGCCAGCAATAAACTATGCATATCCGTCTGTATTACCTCAATATCTGGATTCTTTTTTATTTCCATAATACACTGCCAAGTCCTTTGACAAGCCACTCTGTCTTCATCATATATCCCAATACGAATCATTCTTTCTCCCCACCTTCCCTGAAAAATCCAATATTCTTGTATTTTTTCGAAAATTGTATATAATAATGATCATAAATCATAAACGAATTAAAAGGAGTCTATCACTATGACAACATTTCCATCCATTTCAGCCAGACAAATCCAAAAAGAACTATTTCCAGAGATCTGCGGCTCTTTATTAGCTGCAATCGGAATCCACAGCTTTGCACTGCAGGCTGCCTTTCCGATGACCGGATTTTCCGGTATCGCTGCTCTGTTCTATTATCTGTTTCAAATCCCGGTAGGAACCGTTATCCTCCTTTTAAATATCCCGGTTGCCTGTTTCTGTTATAAACTCCTAGGAAAATCTTTCTTTTTCCGCTCAGTCCGCTGCCTGTTTTTCTCCTCTCTTACTTTAGATCTAATCGCCCCCTATTTTCCAGTCTATACAGGAGACCGCTTTCTAGCTGCAATCTGCACTGGTGTATTCTGCGGTCTTGGCTATGCCGTAATCTATATGTCAGGAGCCTCCACAGGAGGAATGGATTTTATTACTATGTCTGTTAAAACCAAGCATCCCCATCTGCCGCTTGGAAAAATCATTTTTCTTTCTGATACGATTATTGTTTTATTAGGAGGTCTTATTCTAAATGATATTGACGGAATCATCTACGGCATTATTACAAGCTATCTCTCCTCTCTTGTTATCGATAAACTAATGTATGGCATGGATGCCGGCAAGCTTGCACTAATTGTTACTGAAAAAGGAGACGATATCTGTCAGGTTATCGATCAAAGCTCCGAAAGAGGCTGTACGATTTTAACCGCATATGGCGGATACTCGAAGTCAGAAAAACAGGTTATTATGTGTGCCTGCAATAACAAACAAATGTATCCGCTTAAAAATGCCGTTAAAAATGCCGATCCTGCTTCTTTTTTTATTATATTAGAATCTAACGAAGTCATCGGCGAAGGATTTAAAACAGATGAATCCAAATCCTTCTAGCTTAGCTGCAGTTCATAGAGCCGCTTATAAATGCCGTCCTGCTGGAGCAGTTCCTGATGTGTTCCAGATTCCCGAATCCGTCCCTTGTGCATCACAATAATGTTGTCGGCATGCTGTATCGTAGACAGCCGATGGGCTACCATAATTGTAGTCCGCCCCTCCATCAGCTTTTCCAAAGCATGTTGTATCAGCCCTTCTGTCTCTGTATCAATATTTGCAGTAGCTTCATCCATTACTAAAATTCGAGGGGCAAATGCAAGTGTCCGTGCAAAAGACAAAAGCTGCCGCTGCCCTGCTGAAAGTGTAGAACCTCGCTCTGTTACCGGCTCATCATATCTTCTAGGCAGCTTCTCAATAAACTCCGAAGCATGAACATACTGTGCCGCTTCCTTTACCTGCTCCAATGAAATCTCTTCTTTACGCAGCCGAATATTGCTTTTGATATCTCCAGTAAATAAAAATACATCCTGCTGTACCTGTCCTATCGCACTGCGAAGCTGATGGATATCCAGATCTTTGATATTTACTCCGTCAATTCGAATCTCTCCTTTCTGAATATCATAATACCGCCCAATCAGATTTAATATCGAAGATTTTCCGGCACCAGTTGCCCCGACAAAAGCCACTTTTTCTCCAGGTTCAATTATAAAACTGACATCTTTTAAAATATAGTCCTCTCCTTCATAAGCAAACCAGACATGAGAGAATTCAATTCTCCCCTCAAACTGCTTTTTTTCTATCGGATGAATCGGATTGACGATATCCGGTTTCTCTCCAAGAATAGAAAAGACCTTTTCTCCTGAAGCCAGAGAAGACTGCAGCGTTCCAAACTGTTCGGCAAGCTCTTGAATCGGTTCAAAAAAGGAACTGATATAACTGACAAAAATATAAAGCGTACCTAGAGAAGCGGCTCCGCCAAGTGCCAGCATACTTCCCTGATAGAGCACGGTTACCAATGCCAGTACAGAAGCAATATAGATGAGAGGACGAAAGACTGCAAAAATCATAACCTCTCGAAAATAGGCACGATAAAGCCCTGTACTGCGGCTTTCAAACTCTTGGTATTTTACCTTCTCCCTTGCAAAGATTTGAATCAATTTCATTCCAGATAAATTTTCAGAAAGAAACGTGTTTAAATCAGTAATTTTATTCCTTGTGATTCGATAAGCCTTTCTAGAAAGGCTTCGAAAAAATACAATAAGTGCCCCAACCGGAGGCAGAAATAAAAAGGAATAAAATGCCAGCGTTTTATCAATCTGAATCATCACCACGGCATAGCCGGCAATTTTAATGCAATTTCGAAACAACTTGACTAAAATAGTAGAGTACATCTCATTTAATGCCTCTGTATCATTAGTTACTCTTGTAACCAACTTTCCTACCGGAGTATTATTAAAGAAGTCCATCGAAAGTGTCTGAATATGGGCAAACACTTCTTCCCGAATCTGATAGATAATACTCTGTCCCATCTTCTGCAGTTTCCAAGTCTGAATTACATTACAGAAAAAAATGGCAAGCAGTACCGCCAGATAACAGGCACCCGCCTTCAGCATCCCTATCCAGTCTTGATGCCGAATCTGTTCTAATTCCGCCAGGGAAACGTTTTCTATCTCTTTATCAATATATCGGTCAATTGCATCCCCTATAATAATAGGCTTATATAATTCCAGTGCCGTAATTGCCAATACCAATAAAAGTACGATCAATAATGTCTTTTCATAGCCCCGCAGATAAGAAGCCAGCCGCTTTAATACACTGCCTTTCATCTCATATTCTTTACGAACTTCCCGACTCATCGATTCTGCACCTCCTCCAGCTTCTGCTCTAACCGCTGCTTTTCATAGGTACGTCTATAAAATCCATCCTGCTCAAGCAGTTCTTCATGTGTTCCGCACTCTGTCATTCTGCCGTTTTCCAATACCACAATACAATCTGCATGCTGAATCGTAGAGATTCGATGTGCAATTAGAATCGTTGTCTTTCCTCTGCGGTTTTCTTTTAAATTGTGCAGAATCTGTTCCTCTGTATTGGTGTCTACAGCCGAAAGAGCATCATCTAAAATTAAAATCGGGGCATCCTTTAAAATAGCCCTAGAGATGGAGCTTCGCTGCTTCTGCCCGCCTGAAAGTGTAACGCCCCGCTCTCCTACAATGGTTTCATATCCATCTGGAAATTCAATAATATTGTCATGGATGCAAGCCGCCTTTGCAGCCGAAATTACCGGCTCTAAATCGTCCGTCTCCGCTCCAAATGCAATATTCCGCCGAAGCGTATCCGAAAATAAAAAATTGTCCTGCGGAACATAGGAGATATGCTCCCGCAGCGTTTTTAGAGGAATGGTATTAATATCTCTGCCATCAATAAAAATCATACCTGGCTTTGCATTATATAAGTGCAGCAAAAGATTAACTAAGGTAGACTTTCCGTTTCCGGTTCGTCCGATCACCGCTAAAGTGGAACCAGCCGGTACTTCCAATGAGATATCCTCTAAAGTAGGCTCTGTATGTCCATGATGGATAAAGGTAAGATGCCGCAGACTCAATGCCCCCTGTATCTGATTGACTTCTTCTACCAAACTGCTGTCGCAGACCTCGGGTATCTCTTCCATTACCTCCTGAATTCGCTTTACAGAAGCAATTCCCTGAGAAAAAAAAGTAATGCTTTCTCCAACCGCTAACATAGGCCAAACCAGCAGCCCAATGTACTGATGAAAAGCCACAAATCGTCCTAAACTAATGGCTCCGTTCATGGTCAGATATCCTCCGTAGAGTAATGTTACTAAACTGCTTAATCCGATAATTACATCTAAAAGGGGCATTACAACTGCCTGCAGCTTTACCAGATGCAGATTTTTTTCCATATTTTTCTGATTGGACTTTGCAAAAGCTACCCTCTCCTGTCTCTCCTGTACAAAAGCCTTTATAACCCGTATTCCAGAGATACTTTCCTGTACCTGATCGGTCAATTCCGAAAAAGCCTCCTGTTTTGCAGTAAAACGTTTTTCTATCATCTGCCCATAGTAATACTCCCCAAAGGCAATCAGCAGCAGAGGAAGAATCGCTAACAATGTCAGCCTTCCATCGACATAGACAATCATCTGCACCACCACCATTACTAACAGCACAGAAGCATCAAATGCCGTAACAATAGCCGGTCCGATTGACATCCGAACCGCATTGAGATCATTGGTAAAACGAGCCATAATATCTCCTGTCTTATGCTCATTATAATACTCTACCGAAAGGGTTTCTAAATGGGCAAACAGATCATTTCTCAGCTCACACTCAATCTGTCTGGCACCTCCAAATATAAAATATCTCCATAAAAACCTTCCGCCTCCTAATCCCAATCCCACTGCCAAAATCATCCCTACATTTTGGATTACACCGCCCGAATCCATGGTTCCGTCTTTTAATCCGTCCGTAATCACTCCGGTCAGTTTAGGAATTAATAAATTAAGATAATCTACGACAAATAAAGTAATAATACCAAGGATATACTGCAGCCCATGTCTGCGGATATACGCCCATAAAAACTTCACCTGTTTCATCTTTCAATCCTTTCTTTATTTATAATCCTTTTTTATCCTGCGTATTCTAAGAACAGACGGGGGCGATTCCCAGCTATTGATACCGAATCACCCCTGATAAAATCTGTTTTTTTATTTCTCCCGCACCACCATGGAAGAAAACGCACCTAATACCACTTTAATCACATTATTTTTTACAATATATCCCTCTCCCTCACAGGTATAACCGTCAGATGTACTGTGCATCAATACTTCCATTACAGAATTTGGCTCCACTCCCAGCTTCCAGACTGGTACATACAGTGTTACCTCCTCCTGACTGTTATTAACCATAACCGCAATCCGGTTCTTTCCCTTAAACCGTCCATAGGAAAGACACTGGTTTCCGATAATCAAAGGATGATAAGACCCTCTCATCAACGCTGGATTCTCTTTATGAATCCGAATAATCTGCCGATGAAATTCAATTAACTCCAAATCTTCTTTTCCCCACGGGTAAGTACGCCGGTTATCTGGATCGGTCCATCCGCATACCCCTGCCTCATCTCCATAATAAATGGTAGGAGCCCCTACCCAAGTCATCTGGATGACAACCGCAGAGCGGAAAACCGCCTTATTAATTCCTTCACTTGCTGCCTCTGGTCCGGCATAAGCTGTCCGCCCCACCCGATGATTGGTTCGTGTTAAAAATCGGGAGTGATCGTGATTGGAAAGCTCATTCATTGCTACCTGCATAGACTGTGCAGTAAACCGTGACATATGGTGAGACATTGCATCAAAAAAGGATCGGGCATTTCCTAACAGATCCCCTCGATATTCGTCACTGTGTTTTTCCATTCCGGTTAAAAACCAAGTAATCGGCTCCATAAAGGCATCATAGTTCATTACGGTGTCCCATTCCCCGCCCTCTAACCAACTGCAGGGATCGCCATAGTGTTCTGCCAATATAATTGCATTAGGATTTGCCTCCTTTACCGCCTCTCGAAACTTTCTCCAAAAAAAATGATTATATTCCGGGCTGTGTCCTAAATCAGCAGCTACGTCCAGCCGCCAGCCATCCGCATTAAACGGCGGAGAAACCCACTTCCTTGCAATCCGCAGAATTTCTTCTACCAGTTGAGGAGATGCCTCATAATTTAGCTTTGGAAGCGTATCATGCCCCCACCAGCCGTCATAGGAATCGTTATAAGGAAACCGAAAGCGATCACTAAAACTAAAATAGTCATGATATGGACTATATTCATCAATATAGGCACCTGATTCATATCCCTCCTGATTCTGGTAGATACATTCTCTGTCTAACCACTTATTAAATGAACCACAGTGATTAAATACACCGTCAATAATCACCTTCATTCCACGCCGATGCACCTCCTCCACCAGTTCAATAAAAAGCTGGTTGCTTGCCTCTAAATTTTCTTTATCTGTTACTCGACAGATATAACGGGAAGCATGAGAATTGCTGTTATCCCATTCAATCAATGTCTCCCCCTCATCTTTTACTATTCGTCCAAAATGCGGATCGATATAATCATAGTCTTGTATATCATATTTGTGATTGGACGGCGAGACAAACAGCGGATTAAAATAAATCACGTCTATCCCCAGCCCCTGCAGATAGTCCAATTTATCCATTACTCCCTGCAGATCTCCGCCATAAAAAGACCGGACATCCATTGCATCTGGATATTTATCCCAATCCTTTATCTGCCGAATCCCCTCACCGATATAGGAATATTCCCGATCCAATGGATCATTAGACGGATCTCCATTGCAAAAACGATCGACAAAGATCTGATAGATCACCGCTCCCTTTGCCCAATCCGGTGTCTTTAATCCAGGTATTAATTTAAAGTTATAATAGTCCTGACGTTCGCTCATTACACCCCTCTGATTATAATAACAATTCATACATCCTGTTACCACTTCAAAACAATAGTGAAATGGTCGTCTTCCCATTGTTACCTTTGCATAATAAAAATCAAAAATTCCCTCCGAACGCTCATACTGCATCTCCATCCGCTGCTCATCTGTCAAAAGAAAAACATGTTCTGGATTATTTCTTCCGGTACGCAGATAGATAGTAACTTCGTCTCCCTCCATTGGCTCTGCCGGCTTTACATATTCCTCGGTACAATCTGAATACAGAGACTCTCTGTCCAATACCGGACTCATCATCAGGGCATAAAGCTGTACCTTTTCTACAAGGCTTTTATTATATAAATTCACTTCCATTGCTGACACCTCTCTTATCTTATCATTACAGCAAAAATCGAGTAGAGAAGGTTACAAGTTACTTCCCCTACTCGCTGTGCCGGGCATCCATCAGCTCTACTGACATCATTCCTTTGGACGTCCGCGTACATAAAAAGGACAGCCGCTACAAAGCTGTCCTTTTGGAGAAGGTATTTCATTTCTTATGGGGTGTAGCAAAAACTTTTTCATGTATTGGGGGGTTACGTTCTTTAGTATAACAAATACATCTATAAAAGTGTGCACAAATCTACCAAAAAAACCTCCTATTTTTTGGTAAATCTCACACCATACACGCCTTCCCTTTCCTTAACCACATTATATTTTTACCAACCCGTTATGCAAACAGCCCCTCAAATTCCTTCTGGTCAATTTTTTCCTTTTCCAAAAGAAGTGCTGCACACTTATGAAGTACCCCTTCATTCTCTTTTAGGATTAACTTTGCCTTCTCATAACAATCGTCTACAATTCTTTTTACTTCCCCATCAATCAAAGTTGCGGTATTCTCCGCATACGATCTGGTATGTGCCAAATCTCTTCCGATAAATACTTCGTCATCATCCTCTCCATAATGAATCAGTCCTATTTTATCGGACATTCCATATTTAGTAATCATAGCACGGGCAATTTTAGTTGCCTGTTTAATATCCTGTGATGCTCCAGTAGTAATATCGTCAAATATCATCTCTTCCGCAATCCGTCCTCCCAAATCCACCATAATATCCTGCAGCATCCGCCCCTTTGTATTAAACATTTCATCCTTTTCTGGAAGCGGCATCGTATAACCCGCTGCCCCAATTCCGGTAGGAATAATCGAAACGGAGTAAACCGGTCCTACATCCGGCAGCTTATGGAATAAAATCGCATGCCCTGCCTCATGATAAGCTGTAATCTTCTTTTCTTTCTCCGAGATGACCCGGCTCTTTTTCTCCACACCGATTCCAACTTTTACAAACGATCCCTTGACATCTCCCGCTGTAATAAATACTCGGTTGTCTCTTGCTGCTGCAATCGCTGCCTCATTTAATAAATTCTCCAAATCCGCCCCGGTAAATCCCGCTGTCGTTCTGGCTATCTCCTTTAAATCTACATCTTCCGCAAGAGGCTTATTCTTAGCATGAACTCCTAAAATCTCCTCCCGCCCTTTTACATCTGGTCTTCCGACCATTACTTTTCGATCAAATCGTCCTGGTCTTAATATAGCCGGATCTAAAATATCCACCCGGTTGGTTGCCGACATCACAATAATTCCCTCATTGGCACTGAATCCGTCCATCTCTACCAAAAGTTGGTTTAAGGTCTGTTCTCTCTCATCATGACCGCCACCCATACCAGTACCGCGCCTCCTTGCCACTGCATCAATCTCATCAATAAAGACAATACAAGGAGCATTTTTCTTTGCTTCTTCAAATAAATCCCGCACTCGAGATGCACCGACACCTACAAACATCTCTACAAAATCCGATCCTGATATACTAAAAAACGGAACACCTGCTTCTCCTGCCACCGACTTTGCCAAAAGCGTCTTACCAGTTCCGGGAGGACCCACCAAAATAACTCCTTTCGGAATTCTTGCCCCTACCTGCAGATATTTCTTAGGACTCTTTAAAAAATCCACAATCTCTTTTAATTCTTCTTTTTCTTCATCCAGACCTGCAACGTTTTTAAATGTTACTTTTTTTGCTGTATCCACTACCATTCGTGCCCGGCTTTTTCCAAAATTCATCATTCTGGCATTTCCGCTGCTCCCGCTTGCTATCTGGCTATTCATCATACTAAAAATAACAAATATTACCACAGCACAGATTAGAATAGGGAGAACCGTAGTTAAAAATACGCTTTCTCTCTGTACGTCTTCCTGCCGATAATCCACACCATACCGATTTAAATCCTGAATCACATCTTTTACATCTGCTACATAGATCGAGCGATTTCCTCCGCCGGCAAGAGAAACTTCTATTTCCCCTGTAGGAACTTCTCCGTTTCCATTCGGTTTAATCGTAACACCAAGTACATTTTCCCGTTCCAAATCTGCTAAAAATTGATTGTACGTATAGCCGTCCGTCCGAATATTTCCATTCGTTGACCAAAACATAATCAGCACAATCACTACCATCAGGATAATATAAATACCCATTCCCTTTGTTCTCAATTGTTACCTCCTCTTGGCATATCTGCTCTCTTTCCCTGCTGCTTTTTTACTCTTCCAGCTCCACTACACCGATATAGGGAAGATTCCGATACCTTTGATTGTAATCCAATCCATATCCTACTACAAACTGATCCGGAATATGAAATCCCACATAGTCCACTACTACATCCTCCACCACTCTTCTCTCCGGCTTATCTAACATTGTACACAGCTTAACAGAGGCCGGATTTCTCTGCTTTAACAGCTTCATCAGATAACTAAGTGTTCTGCCGGAATCAATAATATCTTCTACAATTAAAACTTCTTTTCCAGTAATCGATTCATCTAAATCTTTTACAATCTTTACCACTCCGCTAGAGGACGTCCCAGCTCCATAACTTGACACAGACATAAAGTCAAGTGTCACTGGTACACTGATTCGCTTTGCCAACTCACAGGTAAAAAAAACTCCGCCTTTTAGCACACAGATTAGATGAATCTCTTTCCCTTTATAATCCTGACTAATCCGTTCCGCCAACTTTGCTATCGTCTGTTCTACTTGTGTTTCGTCCAATAATACACGAATCTTCTCTGCCATCTTTTTGTCCTCCGTTTATTTTTATTTGTAGTATTGTTTTGGTAGTCTCTGTTACTTTATATCCGGCACTGATCCGATAACCAATCACCCAAAGAATATGCTTTCCCTCCGCAATTAAAGGAATCCGATCCCTTTCCTCTCTAGAAATTTTCTTATCAATAAAATATTTTTTCAGTGATTTTCTGCCAAATCCAGCCCCAAGCTCCAGATAGTCCCCTACCTCTCGTGTACGCAACTTAAGAGTATCCTTTATTGTATCATAATCGAAGCATTTCGTACAGGGATTTTCTTCCATAATTTTTTCTCTTTTTATCCCATTTTTTAGGCAAAACTGATTGATTTCCTCTGGTATCCCAACGGAAAGTACTGCCCCAGACGGAAGAACATATGTTTCTCCATACGCCAAAACCCTGCTGAAAGAAATGTCTGTCTTGATTTCTTCCGACTGTTCCTTTCGTTCAAGCAGCAACGCCTGATAGGTACAAAGGAACCTCCTGTTATTTGGGAGATCGATTTGATGCCCTACCGTTTCAAAAAGCAGTTTATCTATCCGCTTCAAATGAACCGCTGTAATATCCCGCAGACCTCCTGTTTCTTCTAAAAGCTGCCGATAAAGTTCTTTCCGTAAAAAAGGTTCCAATAACAGTAATCCCTCTCTATTTAGTTCTACCCTTCCTTCTTCTCTCTTTCTTACTAATCTATCTGCCCAATGTTTTGCCTCCTTTTGTATGTAATGATACGCCTCCCCAAGAATCTCTCCTGCAGAAGCAATATGTTCCACTGTCTCTGCATTAATCTCCTCTGCAAGCAAAGGCAGAATCTGATTCCTAAGAAAGTTTCTGCTATAATTATTTTCCAAATTTGTAGAATCCATACACCAGTCTTGATTTCTTTCTTTTAAAAAGGATTCAATTTCCAATCGATTTAGAAATAGCAGCGGGCGGATAATTTTTCCCTGGGAAGGCTGCATCCCTCGAAGACCTGCAAGCCCGCTTCCACGGCAAAGATGAAATAAAATAGTTTCTGCTTGATCATTTCTGTGATGGGCAACGGCAATCTTTGTAAATCCCAGTTTCTTTCGAAGCTGCTCCATTGCCCGATAGCGAATCTGTCTGCCTGCTGCTTCTACTGAAATTCCTTGTTGTTCTGCTAAAGATAACACAGGATATCGTTCTATTATACAGGGGATCTGATGCTGTCGGCAGAGTTCTTCTGCAAAAGCAGCATCCCGATCTGCTTCTGATCCACGAATCCCATGGTGGATATGGAGTGCCTGTAAGGTTAGATTATATTTTTTTTGAATAGCTAACAGCACGAAAAAAAGGCAGACAGAATCCGCTCCACCGGATAGTCCGATGATAATTTTATCGCCTTTGTTAATTATTCTATTTTTTTTACAATATTCTTCTACTTTCTGTATCATATGGGTTCCTGCCTTCTTTATGTAGGAAATACTAATCGTTGTGTACCGGACGTGGGTAGGATCAAGAGATTCTTTGCTGGGGCCGTTCGCACTAAGGCTTCCTCGCAGCGGGCACATAAGATGCTAAAAGACAGCATCTAAGTGCCGGCGGGAAGCAATACCCCTGCAAAGATTCTCTTGATCCTACCCCCTGTCTATTCCAACTGGGATATCGCTTTTGCAGATCTTGATAAACTAAAAATTATTTTCTTATTATTCATTTATTTATAGAAATTCATCCATCTTATAATAGTAAAATAAATTTTGTATTTCATATAAAAAAACAAAATGACAGAATTTCTAGACATTATCCCTATATAAAAGATGAAACGATAAAATTTATATTTGCTGCCTTCATATTAAAAGTAAAATTGAAAAATTTATAGGCGTTATCTTTATATAACGACAATATTACAAAATTTATAGGTATCATCTTTACATAAAGATAAAGTTAAAAAATTCATAGTGTTATATTTATATAAAAATGAAAACATAAAATTTATATTTTTATCTTTATATTAAAAATCTTCGATTTCTTTTCTCAGATAGGTACAAAATAACTTTTCTGCTGAAAGAAACAGCTGGTATGATAGGCAGAATCTCTGCAGGGGTATTGCTTCCCGCCGGCACTTAGGCACGGTTCTTTCGTGC
>CAJUEI010000047.1 GCA_910585255.1 uncultured Lachnospiraceae bacterium | reverse complement strand
TTTCTTTTTCTCCTTCTTAAAAGATATTAGACAGGCTCTAAGACTTCTGAATCTAAGTATATCCGACCGGACGGACCGGGGTGCAATTCGCCCGTACAGCGGGCTAAACACACCCCTTTTTTTGCCATTCAAGAATGGCAAAAAATCCTAATGAATCGACAGAAGTCTAAGAGCTTCTAGCTTTCCTCCGAAGTCACAGTATGCCCTTAATACACTCTGGCTGTATTGTCTCACAATTTACGTTTTATTTTTTCCTCCTCGGATGCATGATTCAGCCATATCTTTACAGACAGAAAAAGACAGCTAGAGTGGGGAAATCATTTCTTTCCGCTGTGACTTCGGAGGAAAGTTAGAATGTCTTATGCTTTTGTCGATTCACTAGGATTTTCGGGCACTTGTGACCGAAAAAGGGGTGTGTTTAGCCCGCTGTACGGGCGAATTGCACCCCGATCCGTCCAGTTGGATACACATAAATTCAAAAGCATTAGACTTTCTTCTTTCCAGAGAGCGGAACAGCGGGAAGAAATGATTTCCCCAATCTAGCGTCCTCCCCACCACTACCTTCCTCAAAAAATACTTTTATTACAATCTCGACTATCTCAAATATAAATTTCCAGATAAAATATTTTTAAATAATATATTGTAATCACGTATTAATCATGTTATACTTATTACAATAGGAGGTGATCTTTTGGCAACTCGTCCCGTATTTGCTGTATCTCTTGATCAGCAATATTGTATAAAAGAAAACATTGAATTTGAATATTTTAACGGCTTTTCTGAACAGCAAAAAAGAAGGTGCATCCGCAGCCTGCACCAAGCATATCAAAACCTGCACAAAGAAAAACGAATATTAGAAATTTCCAGTAAATCCGAAGATGAATTAGGCAGAAAACTAAGTGCCTTTCAGCTTATGCTGCCTCTTAAAAACCAGAAATTCTGTTCTGTGGAAGCTGCTTTTCAAGCTGGAAAAATATTTGAAAAAGGCGGCCCCTATCTCGATTTGCTCGATGCCTCTCCAAGAGAAGCAAAAAAAGACGACCGCCTAAAAACCAGCGGTGCCCTTATTTCTTTTACTTTTAATGATACTATCTTTCCAACCGAACCCAAAACCTATTTCTATAATTGGCTTTATATTCATGCCCTTTCCTACTATCCTGAATTAGCCAATGCCCTGCTTCAATACGATGCGTTTACGGATATTGTTTTTAATCCGCAAAAATCCATTAACTGTCAGGCTGAAGCGGCTGCTATCTATGTTTCGCTTCAAAAACAAGGACTCCTGCAAGATGCACTTCGCGAAAAAGAATCCTTTTTAAATATTGTATATTCTATTTAAAATCAAGAATAACGAAATCCTCATCTTTTTTGTTTTAAAAATGGCTGAAGTTTGGAAGAAAGTTCCTCCAAACTTCAGATTTTATATTGCTTTTTTATTCTTCTATCTTTTCCAGATAATTTCGTGTATCTGTCAAAACTACCTTTCCAAGAAAAGTCAATGCAATTAGATTGGGTATTGCCATTAGTGCATTCATATTATCGGCAATTCTCCAGACTACATCCATCCGCATTACACACCCCAATAAAACAGAACATACATAAAGAATTTTATAGAGATAGAGATATCGCTTTCCCAAAAGATAAACCACACACTGCTCTCCATAATGGGACCATGCGATAATCGTAGCAAAAGCAAATACTACTGTTGCAAAGGTTAAAAAGTGCTGTCCAAACCCTCCAAGTACAGAGGAAAAAGCATCGGTAGCAAGTGTAGCCCCATCTGGAAGTGTCACCGCACCTGGTATTTTTACAGCCCGATAAATCTGTACGTCATATACACCAGAAGTTAAAATCACCAATGCCGTTAAAGTACAGACTACTACGGTATCCAGCAAAACTTCGAAAATCCCCCACATCCCCTGCTCTACTCCTTCCTTTGCAGAAGAAGCCGCATGGGCAATAACAGAACTTCCGATTCCTGCTTCATTTGAAAATACTCCCCTCATCACCCCGGTTCGAAGTGCTGTCTTTAAATAATATCCTCCAATCCCTCCCAATATCGGCTTAGGACGAAATGCATAGACAAAAATAGACCAAATTGCTGCTGGTACTTTGGTAATGTTTGCTCCAATTACCAGCAGACAAGCAATGATATAGAATACTGACATAAAAGGAATCAAAACGGCTGAAAGTTTTCCGATTCTCTCTACCCCGCCGATAATCACAAAAGCAATTAAGGCTGCCGCTACAAATCCAGTTACTAATACTGGAATATCAAATGTATAGTTTAAAATTTCTGCCATTGAATTTCCCTGTGTCATATTCCCCATTGCAAAGGAACCGATAATACAAATAACAGAAAAACATCCTGATAAAAAAGGGGACTTTAATCCTTCCTTTAAATAGACCATAGGACCGCCCACCCAATTTCCCTGTTGATCCCGATAGCGGTAATGAAATCCTAATACAATTTCTGCATATTTCGTCATTGCCCCTAGAAGAGCAGAAACCCACATCCAAAATATCGCTCCTGGTCCTCCTGCAGTCAGTGCTGCTGCAACTCCTACTATATTGCCGATTCCCATACTGCCGGCAAGTGCTGCAGACATAGCCTGAAATGGAGAAAGACTTTGTTTCTCGCTCTCCGTTTTTCGGCGTTTTGTAAAAGATCCTATCGTTTTGGACAACCAAAGGCGAATATGTACAAACTGAAAAAAATTTGTCCAAACCGTATAGAAAAGACCGATTAAAAAAAAAGCCAGAAGCATTGCATTTCCCCATAAAAACTGCTCGATATACTCTAAAATCATATAGACTGTTGTCCCTTCTTTTCCTTTCTTCTTATCTTTATGCTTTCTTTTTTCTTCTTATGAAAAAATTTTTAGTTTAAAAGGGAGAAAAAAAGGAAAGTGCGAAACAAGACTGTTCCACACTGTAGATAAATAACCTATTTACAAAAAGGGAGGAGAGCAAGTGAAACCAATCACTTGCTCGTATTATGAAAAAATTTATAGTATATAGTAATGAGTTACTATGTAACTGGCTTTTGTTATCTCGTTGTTTTAACCATAATGCGATTATATAGAGGAATCATGAAGAAATCATGTTTATAATGTAAAAGGTTTTTAAATGTTATATGAACGAAATATGAACACTTCTATTCCCTTTTTCTAAACGCCAAACATTAAATCTCCATAGGAAGGTACTGGCCATGCCTCTTTATCCACTAGCATTTCCAGCTGATCAATCGGCTTACGCAATGCATCCATAGCAGGAAATACCATATCTTTATAAGCAAATGCCTTCTCTTTTGCACAGACCTGTGCCGCTGCTTGTGCCGTTACATCATTTAATCTTCCAAGTGCTGCCTTTGCTTCTGCAAGCCGTGCCGAAACCTCAATCAGCAATTCTTTCTGTACACTGGTATCTGCTTCTTCACAAGCACTTCTCACTGCACTTAATGAATTTGCCAATGTAGTCGTATATTTTACTACAGCAGGGATAAATTGTTTGGTAGCCATATCGATCATAGTCAAAGCCTCAATATTAATGCTTTTTGCATAGGTTTCATATAAAATTTCTTCTCTGGACTCTAATTCTGCTTTTGTAAAGATCGCAAACTTTTCAAATAATCGAACTGCCTTATCGGTTGTTAAAGTTGCCGTTGCTTCTACCATGGATTTAATATTAGGAAGTCCTCTTCTCTCCGCTTCTTCTACCCAATCCTCCGAGTAGCCATCTCCGTTAAATACAATTCTCTGATGTTTTGTCATATATTCTTTAATCAAATCATGTACGGCTGTTTCAAAGTCATCCGCCTGCTCTAAAATATCCGCTGCTTCACAAAAAGCCTCTGCTACAATTGCATTTAATGTGGTATTCGGACTAGCTATCGAATCAGAAGAACCTACCATACGAAATTCAAATTTATTTCCGGTAAATGCAAACGGTGAAGTTCGGTTGCGGTCGGTAGCATCCTTTTCTAAATCTGGCAAAGTGGATACTCCTGTCTGAAGTTTTCCGCCATGTAAACTGTGAGTAGCCTCTCCGGTCTCCACTAACTGTTTTACTACATCCTCTAACTGCTCTCCTAAAAACATAGAAATAATGGCAGGAGGTGCCTCATTTGCTCCAAGTCTGTGATCATTTCCTACATCCGAAGCGGACTGACGGAGCAGATCGGCATGGGTATCTACTGCCTTCATAATGCAGGCAAGTACCAATAAAAACTGAATATTTTCATTTGGTGTATCTCCCGGATCTAACATATTCACCCCATTGTCAGTTGTCAGTGACCAGTTATCATGTTTACCGGAACCATTTACACCTGCAAACGGCTTTTCATGCAGCAGACATGCCATTCCATGATTTTCTGCTACCCGCTTCATCGTCTCCATAACCAACTGATTGTGATCGACAGCAATATTTGCCGTCTCATAGATTGGGGCTAACTCATGCTGTGCAGGAGCCACTTCATTGTGCTGCGTCTTTGCTGTTACTCCTAATTTCCAAAGTTCTTCATTTAAGTCTTTCATATAACCGCCGATTCGTTCCCGAATTACTCCAAAATAGTGATCTTCCATCTCCTGTCCCTTTGGAGCTGGTGCACCGAATAACGTCCGCCCTGTATAGATTAAGTCTTTTCTCTGCAGATATTTCTTTCGATCTACCAAAAAATATTCCTGTTCTGGACCGACAGAAGCTGTTACCTTAGTTGCTTTTGTATTTCCAAACAACCGAACAATTCGAAGTGCCTGCTGGCTGACTGCTTCCATAGAACGAAGCAGAGGGGTTTTTTTATCAAGTGCTTCTCCTTTATAGGAACAAAATGCTGTCGGAATACAAAGAATCGAACCAATTGCCCCCTGCTTAATAAATGCTGGAGAAGTACAATCCCAAGCAGTATAACCTCTTGCTTCAAAAGTTGCCCGCAATCCGCCGGATGGAAAAGAAGAGGCATCTGGTTCACCTTTAATCAGTTCTTTCCCGGAAAATTCCATTAACATTTTTCCCTCTTGATCTGGATGTGTAACAAAAGAATCGTGTTTCTCTGCCGTAATTCCTGTCAATGGCTGAAACCAATGTGTATAATGTGTTGCTCCTTTTTCTACTGCCCAATCCTTCATCGCTTTTGCAACTACATCAGCAGCCGCTAAGGATAACTCTCCGCCGCACTCCATTACATGTTTTACTTCATTAAATACCTTTCTTGTCAGACGTTCTTTCATCTTTCCCAATGTAAATACATTTTCGCCAAAAATCTTTTCTACGTTTAGAACCTCGCCCATTTTTTCATTCTCCTTCAATTGTTTCTGGAATTAAACTATCCTGATTCCCAGTTGCCATACTTACGAAAAGGCGCTCTTATAGCATTAACTACAAGAACGCCTTTGTTCCATTACTCAATTGTAACCTTATTTACTTCGAAAATTAGAATACCGCAAAATTGAAAAAAAAGCAAGTATTTTTTGAAAGTTTTTATTTTTTACTCTGCTTTGCCAACAGATCCAAACAATTCCATCTTCTCTTTTACTGTTGCCTTAATTGCTTCTGTACCAGGAGCTAATAATTTCCGAGGATCAAATCCCTTGCCCTGCAGATCCTTTCCTGCTTCAATATATTTACGTGTTGCATCTGCAAAAGATAACTGACACTCTGTATTTACATTAATCTTAGCTACACCAAGAGAAATTGCTTTTTTAATCATATCTTCTGGAATTCCGGTACCTCCATGAAGTACTAATGGCATATCCCCTGTCAGTTTCTGGATCTCATCTAATGTTTCAAAGCTCAATCCCTTCCAATTTTCTGGATATTTTCCATGAATATTTCCAATTCCTGCTGCCAGCATAGTGACGCCCAGATCAGCAATCGACTTACATTCCTGTGGATCAGCAACTTCACCTGCACCGATTACACCGTCTTCTTCTCCGCCAATCGATCCAACTTCTGCTTCTAAAGACAATCCTTTTTCTTTACAAATCTTTACTAATTCAGTTGTCTTTGCAATATTTTCTTCAATTGGATAGTGGGAACCATCAAACATAATCGAAGAGAAGCCGGCCTCTACGCACTTTAAGCATCCCTCATATCCACCATGATCTAGGTGAAGTGCTACCGGAACAGTAATATTCATCTCTTCCATCATTCCTTTTACCATACCCACTACTGTCTTATAGCCTGTCATATATTTTCCTGCACCTTCTGACACGCCTAAGATAACCGGAGATTTCAATTCCTGTGCTGTCGATAAAATTGCTTTTGTCCACTCTAGGTTATTGATATTAAACTGACCTACTGCATACTTTCCTGCCTTTGCCTTCTGAAGCATTTCCTGTGCTGAAACTAACATAAATGTCCTCCATTCCGCCGCTTTAACGGCTCTTATTCTATCCCGTCTTGGTATTGTGCCGAGCTAACGTTATTATACATCAAAAATTGCCAAAAGGGAAGTAGAATCCTTTTAAATTCATCGTATAAATTTATTTAGCAAGGAGGTCGCCGGAGTGTGGTATTGCGGCAATGTTCCGCTCTCCAGAAAGAGAAGCTCTAAAACTTCTGAATAAACGTTTATCCAGCCGGACGGACCGGGGTGCAATTCGCCCGTACAGCGGGCTAAACACACCCCTTTTTTGGGCACAGGTGCCCAAAAATCCTAGTGAATCGACAGAAGTTTAAGAGCTTCTAGCTTTCTTCCGAAGTCACATTGCCGCAATACCACACTCCGGCTGTTTCTTTCCTCTATTTACCTATTATTGTTCCCTCTGCTGCTTTCCAAATATGTTATACTAATATCCTCCCTCCAACTCCCTAAATTTTCCAATTATTGTAACTTTTTCTCAAAAAACGATCGCAAAATCGTTCTTAATATTATCTATTTTTATCGTGACATTTTCCAAATTCTGTAGTATAATAAAGAAGAATTTAACTGATAATTATGCACCTGATAGGAGTGATCTATATGGTTAATAGTGTATACCAATATTATCTCACCAATTATGCCTATAAGGAAACCAGTCACTATGATACGCATAAGAAAAGTGAACTGCGTGAGATATACAAAAATATTATTAAACAAAATAAAAAATCTCCTCTATATCGGTTTAACTTCACTGACGAGGTACAGCGTTTTGCTATTGACTTAAAGGAAAATGCACGTTCCTTCCGCAATGTCGTTTTAGATGCAACTACAGAAGCAGAATCGGGAACACTTCTTGCCCAAAAAGCTGCTTTTTCCTCAGATGAAGAAACTGTGTCGGTTTCCTATGTGGGAGAAAACCCTGCTTTAGAAGAAGAAGGCGTGGCTTATGAAATTGAAGTAAAACAGCTTGCACAAAGTCAAATTAATATGGGAGATTTTTTACCTTCTGATCGGCTGGATTTTAAAACAGGTTCTCATTCCTTTGATTTATCGATAGGAAGCAGTACCTATGAATTTCAATTTAAAATCTCCGATAGTTCTACTAATTTAAAAGTTCAGGAAAAGCTTGCACGCTTAGTGAATCGTTCTAATGTCGGTCTTCGTGCAGAGGTATTAAAAGATCAAAATGGCAGCAGTGCTTTACAGTTGACCAGTACACAGGCTGGTATATCTGACAGCAGAAATCCGCTCTTTTACTTTTCTGCTTTTTCGGAAGACGGGGAAGAGTCCTGTATTGATTTGCTGGGTCTCAACCATATTGTCAGACAGCCAACCAATGCAAGTTTTACTGTAAATGGAGAAGAACACACCGCTTTTTCTAATCTTGTTACAATTCATCATGCTTACCAATTAGAATTAAAGGATCTGACAGAAAAAGGAGAGACGGTACAGATTGGTATGCATCAGTCGGCAGAAGCTTTGCTTCAGCATATGCATCAGCTTGCGAATGGTTTTAATTCGTTATATGACTTATCAAAAGAAGGGGACTGTTCTAGTGATCGTCTGCATCGTGATCTTAATTATATTACAAAGCATTTTCGATCTACTTTAGATTCTACCGGATTGATGGTTCAAAAAGACGGACATTTAAAAACAGACGAAGCATTGATTGTTCAGGCAGCCAGTGACGGAACTTTAAACAGAGAATTTGAACATCTCTCGAATTTCCGTAAATCGCTGATTCACCAGATTAATCAGATTTCAATTGATCCACTGGAATATATTAAGCGTACAATGGTTTCCTATCCAAATCCAAAACATAATTATGCCAATGCTTATCATGTTTCGGTTTATAGTGGGATGATGTTTAATGGGTATATTTAAATGATAAAATTGAATATTTTTCTTAATTTTAAGGTTTTTTACCTAAAGTAAAAAGGCTGCCGCATTGGTTTTTATGCGTCAGCTTTTTTATGTTCTTTTTTATTGGTTCTTTATGGTAAGACTTCTTTTTTCACCCGCATAAAAATTTCTTTTATTTATTTTTTGCTTCTTCTTCTGTTAATATGGTTTTTTCTCCAATTCTGTTTTGAAAAATTTGTTTCATCTCATCTAAAATTTTATCATGTATCTCTTTTTCTAGTTTTCCTTGCTCGCAGTTAGAATCCAATATATTTTTTACATCCTGCAGGGCTTTTTGCATTTTTATATCTTCTTCATGATATTTTTTTTCTAATTCCTTCTTTTCCAATTCCTTCATATTCCAACGATACCCCTCTTTATTTTTCTTTACTTTACTTTGTTTTATTTTACTTTTCTTTACTTTGCTTTATTTTACTTTTCATTTTGCTTTCTTGTTTTTTTCTTATTATAACAGAATTTTTTTATTTTTATTACTTTTTTCTGATTATA
Source organism: uncultured Lachnospiraceae bacterium (assembly GCA_910585255.1). GTDB lineage: Bacteria > Bacillota > Clostridia > Lachnospirales > Lachnospiraceae > MGBC114844. The sequence continues at coordinate 10,756 of CAJUEI010000047.1, read as the reverse complement.
GAAGAATAACTTTTTCTTTTTTATTATAAAAATAGATTTTATTACTTATTACAATTTACAATTACAAATTTTATGTTGAGAATAGTATTCCCCCATTTTAAAATTTTATTCCTATATTTTATAAATTTTATTCCTATATTTTATTCTGTTTTCCAATTCAAATTCTATCGGGATTTTATCTTTCACTCCTTCCGTTTTCTTTTCTACACTTTACTTTACTTCTCTGTATTTCGTCAAGCTTATTAGAGAAAAATACCTGAATCCTTGAACTTTATGCTTAGACTCAGGTATCTTATATGCTGCTTCTTCTAACTGAAGAAATACCTTTTTACTTTTAGAATGATTCTGTCTTTTTAGGAAGGTTATGGATTAAAGATGTCAATACATCTTTTACAACCTGTTGGGATTTTGAAGTCATATCGCACTGAATATGTGCTAACTCTTCCCATTTGCAGTCGGATACTTCTACTTTAATCTCATTTCCAAGCAAATATGCCGGTGATATCTCTAATACCCTGCATAGACAGATAAATACGGAAAGACTCGGCAGTCTCTCTCCTAGTTCTACCTGACGGATAAAAACAGAACTCACTCCACAGTTTACTGCTACTTCCTGCGAAGTATACTGCATCTCCTGACGTACTTTTTTTATTCTTTTTCCAAATTCTACATGATCGATTACACCATACCTTTCTTCCTCTCTAGTGGATCTAGATTCCTTTTCTGCTAAATTTTCAATCAAAGAGTGCAGTACTTCTTTTACCATATCACCAGAAGTATCTGAAAGCTGAGAAATTTCTTCTGCCATTTCTTCCCATCCTAAATCTGTAACCGGAACCTGAACCTCATTCCCCAAAAGGTATGCCGGTGATATTTGTAAACTGTCACAAATTTTTACAAATACCGGAACACTTGGCACTCTTGTTCCTGCTTCAATCTGACGGATAAAAACCGGATTTACTCCACATGCAAATCCTAACTTATCAGATGTTACTTTTAATCCCTTTCGTACTTCTCGTAAGCGTCTACCAAACTCTTCTCGATTGAACTTTTCCTTGTTCTCTTTTTTTTCATCATTCATGTTATATCCCCTTCTTCTGTAACTTAATGTTATTTTTGGTTTCATAAAGTATACATTAATATAGGAAAAAAGGATAGATTCTATGAGTTAATTTTACAAACTTTCTGCTACATTTCAGCATTTTTTCTCAAACTTCTGTATTTTTTTATAGTATTGCTGCATTTTTTCTCTTTATTTCTTCTATCCTTGCTGTAAAGCAGAGAATGACTATCCAAGCAGGACAGATTCTTGTATACTTTATAAAAAACTACTAGACTACAAAATGGAGGATGACTATGGAGTATATACAAAAAAGGAAAGCAGGAAAATTGAATCGAAAGGAATTTGGCAGACGTCTTAGACTGGCACGAAAACAGGCAAATATCAGCTCAAATCAATTAGGAAACGAACGTTGTCAAGTCGATCCAGCTTATATACGTCAGATAGAATCAGGATTAAAATTACCAAGTATTCCAATTTTAATACGAATCTGCAATAGTTTGCAGATCTCTCCATCTTATCTTTTAGAAAATGAATTAAAGATAGAAAATAAATATACCAATTGGGACGAATTAGCAGCAAAAATCCTGCAAATATCTCCTGTCTTTCGTCAGATAATCTATGATATTCTGCAGTCTTTAACAGAAAATTTAGCGGAAAGAAAATCAAAAAAAGAAAGTGATTTAAAAGAGAATGATACACGGATACAAAAGGAATTTGGCAGGCGTCTCTCTAAAGTGCGGGAAGAAAGGCAGTTTAGTCCACAACAGTTAGCTATTAACTGCGGGATTACCGTTGCTTTTATTCATCAAATAGAAACGGGAATAAAACTGCCTAGTCTCTCTACCTTTACAAGCCTTTGTAATGAACTGCAGATCTCTCCTTCCTATCTTCTTGGAAATGAATTGGAAACTATCGATTATCCTTATAATGAGAAAGAACTTCAGCAAATTCTCTACCATATGACACCAAAAGCACAAAAAATTACAATTGATATTATCCGCATCCTAATCCAAAATCTTGCAGAACTAACGGTATTATAAAAAACTTATCAATAAAAATAAACCTATTATAAAAGCCCTTGTCTGGTAATCATACTGCCAAACAAGAGCTTCTTACTTTTTAAAAATATATAGATTCTTCTTTAGAATATCTCTGAATTCAATACTCCTAAATCTTCTTAAATTATATAGTTTCTACTGCTCCTTTTGCACTCTGACATCCTCCCTAGAACGCCACTCCCTATCCGCCAGCTGTTTTTCCTTCTCTGCATAATAAAACGCTATCTTCTGCTCCCACACCCTATCATACTTTGCCTCACCCCTATGATCCAAAATCCCATACTCCTCCGATAAAATTTCCCCAAAATACTTCGATAGTTTCTCCGCCCCAGAAAGATTGAGGTGCAACCCTCCGTCATAAGTATCCACACTTAAATCCACTCCGGTCTCTTCAAACAGCTCTAAAAAATTAAAATATGCCAGCCCATACTGCTTTGCATACTCTTCCATCTGCAGATCCCATTCCTCGTACCAATGCGGATAAATACTAGGTGCCTTTACCAAAATAAGGGCTATTCCATTCTTCTCACATAACAGCCGAATCTTATCCAAATAAAAATATGCCCGCTCTCCAAATTCATAATTCGCTAGTTTCTTAGCAGGGGGCACCCCCGCTGCTCCCTTTACATCTACACGCATATAATATCCATTATGAGAAATCGTATCTTTTTTCCAAAGATACTTCCAATCTTCTTTTGTAAGTTCACTCCACCTAGAATGATAACGCAGCAGCGGAAATAAATACTCTAAAAAACTTTCTTCTTCCAGCATAGACTCCTGTATCGATTTAACCTTACTAAGTGACCACCTCATCCCATCCAGTGTCATCCGGTTATATGCCTCTTTCTGCGGCTCATTATACTGCATAGCAAGCACATTAAAAACAATTACATCTGGTTTTTCATACTGAAGTGTCTCCTCTAAAAGATAATAAGACTGCCAGATAAGCTGCTGTGCACTTCCTCTAATATAACTGGTAATTCCATAATTTTCCCAAAGTGTAATCGGAGAAAAATTCTCATAGACCTCACAGTCTCCTATAAAAATTACATCATGCTTGGTGGTCTCCTGATAATACTCTGCAATCAAGGCTCCCTCCACAACCTTCCCCATATACTTAGGCATAAAAAGCCGCTGTAAAAAAGAAAGACTTCCTATTATTAATACAACACCTATCCCTACTACTATATTTGTTACTATGTTTGCTGATATTCCTCCCACTATTTTCTTATTTTTCTTCTGCTTATTTCCTTTTATCACTTCTATTTCCCCGCCTTACTGTTATCTTAATTCCAAAGTATACTCTCTTTTTTATCCTCTAAAACTGGTTATAAATAAACTGACTGGCATCATATCCCTCTCCATAAGCTCCAAATACCAAAACAGATAAAAAAAGCCCATACCAAATCAAAAATCGTACTGCTGCCGGTTTTTGGGCAATTTTTTCTCTTACACTTCCTTTTCGTCCAGCCAAACTAACACCTAGCAATAGCCCTGTCCCTATAAGCAAAATTCCATAATCGGCTGCCGAAATTCCCAGTTTTAACAATCCCCCGTTTACCAATTCTCCAGCATTATAATGTGTCAGCATATTAAAAAACATCCGAAACGTAGTAGGTACATCCCGATAGCAGTCAAACATTCGAATACTGCTCATCAGCAATACGGTTCGTATCACCTGAAACAGACGAAACCCCCAGTTTCCTTCCAGATGAAATATTCTATGGAACCAGCGGTAACATGGCTGCAATTCCTGAGAAACCAAAAGAACCAGACAATTCATAAGCCCCCATACCACAAAATTCCAAGCGGCTCCATGCCAGATTCCCGTAACCAGCCATACCAAAATAGTAGACAGATAAACTGGAATTCTCTTCCCAATCGCTTCTCCAAAATGACTGCGGGAAAACTTTGATAATTTCAGCATTGGCTGAGATACAGAAACCGGATAAAAGATATAGTCTGTAAACCATGCCCCTAAACTGATATGCCAGCGATTCCAGTACTCTTTTATAGATTTTGAAAAATAAGGACGTTCAAAGTTTTCCTTTACCCGAATTCCAAGCACTTCTGCAATTCCAATTACCATATCAATTCCGCCGGTAAAATCCGCATATAACTCCAATGCATAAAACAACATCCCTACAAAAACATAGCAGCCCTGATAGGTCTGCGGATCTCGGATAATCGTTGTCACTGCCGGCAAAATTCGATCTGCAATAACTAATTTTTTAAAAAATCCCCATAAAATCCGCTGCAGCCCAAAAGAAACCCTTTTTCGATCAAAAGAATGTTCCGAAAACATCGTCTTTGACAAATCGTCAAACCGACTGATCGGTCCCTGCAGAAGCTGAGGAAAAAAGGAAGCAAACAGAGCCAGTTTTCCAAGATGCCGCTCTGCCGGATACTTGCCCCGATAGATATCAATGGTATATCCCATCATCTGAAAAGTATAATAAGAAATCCCCAGCGGCAGTGCAATAGAAAGAAAGGGCAGTGACGAATGACTTTTTATTAACCTTAAAATAGAATTGATATTAGAAATCGCAAAATTGGCATACTTACACACGGCAAGAATAGAAAAATTAAAAATCAGCCCAAAAAGCAGCCACTTCCGCTGCCTTTTTTTCATCGCTGCTTTATAAGCTTTTCTCTCTTCCCGTGTCATTCTTTGCTTATTTATCCTAATATAGTACTCCTGTTCTTCCTGAATCTCTTCCATCCTGCGGCATATCAGATAAGTAGAACCTGTTGTAATCATAATATAGAGCAAATACTTTACGCCAGAACATGCATAAAATAAATAGCTGGCACAAAGCAGACAGATCCATTGATACTTCTTTGGTATACTATAATACAAAAGAAAAAGAACAAAAAGAAACCCCAAAAACTCATATGATGTAAACAACATACTATTTCCCGTCCCTTAGTCTTCCTCTTCTAACCGCTGAATCAGCCGATACAGTGCCTCCGCCGAATTAAAATTCTCTGGTATAATCTCTTCCGGCGGAATCACTACATCAAACTCACTGTGTATCTCGGCAACCAAAGACACAATATCAAACGAATCAATAATCTTATCCTCTACCAATGTATGACAAGTCCTAAAATCCACTTCCGGGTGCAGTTCCTGTAAAATTTCTATTAATGTCTCCATTCTCTAATTCCTCCTATTTTCATTTTCTCCCGCTTTATGTTCTCCCTCTCCTTCTTCATACCGCCGTTTTAGAAAAACTCTATCGACCTTTCCATTTGGTGTCAGCGGCATCTGTTCTAACGGTTCTATCCAATTTGGCATCATATAACGAGGCAAACACTTTTTTAACCGAGCTGCCATTACTGCTTTTTCTATCTCTCCTACATAATACAAAACAATTTTATCTTTTTTCGAACTATAAATGCAGCAAGAAATCAGTACTTCTTCTAAAAGATTGACATTTGCTTCAATCTCTCCCAATTCAATCCGATGCCCCATATGTTTAATCTGATTGTCTTTTCGGGAAATAAACAATAATTCTCCTCTCTCGTTATATCTCCCCAAATCTCCGGTACGATACATCCGTTCTGGATAAAATGTATTCAGCGGATTCTGTACAAAGACCTGCTCTGTCCGCTCAAAATCCTTATAATAGCCAAGCGTCAGCGGCGTTCCCACAATACAAATTTCCCCTGTCTCTCCCTGCTGTACCAAACGATTATCCTGATCCAATAACAAAATTCGGGTATTGGGAAACGGCTGTCCAATCGGAATTGCCTCTTCTTCCAAAAACTCCCGCTCCACTCTATAATAACAGCTCATCCCGGTTGCCTCTGTCGGTCCATAGAGATTCACAAACACCGCATAAGGAAGTACATTCCTCCAAATCCGAAATTGTTTTATTGGAAATACTTCACTTCCAAAAGCAATCGTCTTTAAATAGTTCGGCTTTACTTTCTCCAGAACCCCCAGACCTGAAATCATAGTAAGGGCAGATACAACCCAACAGATCGTATTAATCTGATATTGATTTAAAAACTCTACTAATTTTATAGGAAACATAAACAGTTCTTTTGGTATCAAATACGTAGTTGCACCAAATTTAATCGTAGGATACAACTCTTTTAAACAGGCATCAAAATACAGAGGAGCCTGATTTCCAAATACTGTCTCCTGACTAAATTCCAGCACATCTGAAAGATGCTCAATATAATCTATAACCGAACGGTGACAGGCAGCAACCCCCTTCGGAACTCCGGTCGATCCAGAAGTAAATACAATATAAATCGGATCGGTATCAATCGCCTCCCGCCGCACTTTTGCCAAGCACTCCTCTTCTATTGCAGTCTGTATCATCTCTTCATACAGATAGATCTGTCCCTGACAGGAAAACTGCTCTGCCAGTTTCTGTGTCTCTCTGTCACAGATTAGAACACGCGGATGAAGAGTTTTAAAAATTAATTCCACCCGATATGAGGGCATTTCCTCATCAATAGGTACATAAAAATTTCCGGCATATACTGTTCCAAAAAATGCCGCCACCACATCAGGATGCTTTCTCATAAATACCACAACTGGCTCTCTTGTATAACCGCTCTTCTTTAAACAGGTACCGACTGCACGAGATTGATCAAACACCTGCCGAAAAGTAAGACTTGCCGTTCCATCTGAATAAGCCACTTTCTCTGGAACACGCAAAACAGTCTTTTCCAAGTACTCTAATACATTGATCTGCATACTGCATCTATACTCCATTCTATTTACAAAATAAAAATAATTGAAACTCTATCTTATCTTAATATATTAATACTAATAATATCTCCATCTCTGTCTCTAACTCTTATTTTATTAAATATTGATACTCCCGCTTTAAAACAGCCCCGCACAGTTCTACTGACCGCTTTGCCAATACTTCCATTACATCAAGATATCCCTTTTCCAAAGAATACTCCCGCTTTACCAATGACAATTCCGTACAGCCTAAGACAATCGCTTCTGCTCCCTGCTCCCACAGCGAATCGGTCACTCTTTCAAATCGCACTCTTTCCACAGACTGTCCTGTCTTAATCTGCCGATAGATAAAGTCCATAATATCCTGCTGTTCCTTTTTCCTTGGCAGCACCCATTCCATCTTATTTTTTTCCAATTCCTGCTGAAACAATCCGCTTGCTACCGTTCCATCCGTTGCCAAAATACCGATTCGCTTTTTTCCACTTTCTTTTAAAACAGCAGCCGTTTCTTCCACAATATGAATAATCGGAACCGGCAGACATTCTGTCAGCTCTTTGTAAAAATAATGAGCCGTCACACAAGGAATCGCTATCCATTCTGCCCCCATTCTGCAAAGTTCTCTGCCGGAATGAAGAATAGAAGCCAACGGATTTTCTTTTGTATGATCCAAAATATAACTGCTGCGATCTGGAATTGACGGACAATTATGAACCCATATTTCCAGATGTTCCTGATCGGTCTTTGCATCTGTCATCTGAACCACAAGTTCAAAAAAATATGCGGTTGCCATCGGTCCTAAACCGCCTATTATTCCTAATTTCTTCATGCTTTCTCTATTTCCCTGTCGGTAAAATCCAATCGGATTTTCCTCTCCCATTTGTAAAACAATTACTAATCGCTTTCTTCCATAATACTTTAACAATAGTTATTGAAAATGTCAAGAAATACATTTTCCCTCTGCTTTCAAAAATCTTTCTTGTTTCCTTTCATTTTTTATGATAGCATTAAAAAAAGAAACTTTTCCAAACATAAAAAATCAAAACGGAGGCAGAAAACACAATGAAAATTATTTTTGCAGATGCAGATACTTTAGGAAACGATATCTCATTGGAATCCTTTCAAACATTAGGAGAAGTGATACTATATGGTCATACCAAACCAGAAGAACTCTCTTCCCGCTGCAATGGGGCAGATATTTTAATTACCAATAAAGTCCCAGTAAATGAAACTACTTTAGGTTCGAATCCCTCTGTCCGCTATATTGGTGTTACAGCAACTGGAACCAACATTATTGATTTAAACTATACAAAATCCAAACAGATTGCCGTTACCAATGTAAAAGGCTATTCCACCCAATCCGTAGCCCAGCACACCTTTGCCCTTTTATTCTATCTACTAGAAAAATGCTATTACTACGACCAATATGTAAAGACCGAACGCTATGTCAACGACACACTTTTTACTCATTTTGAAAATAAATTTCACGAATTATCCCAAAAAACATGGGGTATCGTAGGATTAGGCGAAATTGGAAAGCAAGTAGCCGATATAGCAAAGGCTTTTGGCTGCAGCGTAATCTATTATTCCACTTCTGGAAAAAATCAAAACGCAAACTATCAGCAAACCGACTTTCCGACTCTATTAAAAGATTCCGATATTATTTCTATTCATGCCCCGCTTACACCTGCTACCCAAAACCTTTTTAATAGGGATACATTCTCTCAGATGAAACCCTCTTCTATCCTAATCAATGTAGGTCGAGGACCTATTATTGACGAGGCAGCACTATATGAGGCACTAACCGAACATCAAATCATGGCTGCGGGATTAGATGTTCTGTCTGTCGAACCCATGTCCAAAGAAAATCCATTAGTCAACTTTAAAGACAGCAGCCGTCTTATTATTACTCCGCATATTGCATGGGCAACGGTAGAAGCAAGAACCCGCTTAATGCAGGAAGTATTTCTAAACCTGCAGGCCTATCTAAAAGGCACTCCCCGCAATCTGGTCTTATAGCCAAGATATCTATCACTAACTATAACCGGGAACAAAGAAATACTCTCTGTTCCCGGCATAAAATCAGACTTTCTTTAATAAAATGCTATCTCAAGCAAATCAAAACTCCCCGTTCCAATAAACTCCAAATACAGCCCGCTTTTCTCTCCACGCACTGCACACATTCCTGTTACTGTCTTCCACTCGGTATTTTCTATATTTAATGCTATTTCCGTCTCTATCTCTCCTTCTTCTGTTGTCTTCACTCTTATCTTTCCTAACGCTTTTCCTCGAACGCAAAAAGAAATTTTAGTATTTTCTTTAAATGAAAAATATTTATATCCAATTAAACAATTTTCCCGTATATTTTGTACAAACTGTCCCGGCTCACACTCTCGGTCTTCTCCCTCCTGAGTAATACAGATCCCGTTTTTTTGTTCTTCCTCTTTTGTAATATAATGATTTCGATCTATTAGTGTACAGGCAATATAAGCCGGATAAGTTCCTATTCCTAAAAGCGGTTTCCCATTTAGTCCACAACTGGTTGCTTCTACCTGGCAGATCCGCCCGTCCTCTTCTATCCAAACCTGTTCTGCTACCCCCTGCCTGCAGTAACTAGAATGGCTGGTCAGCCGATGATCAAAAATATAATAATTTCCCAAAATCTCTACCAGACTCCCATGTGTATTTCCATTTGGATAAGCCGGATTTTCTACACTATGTCCATTTATTCCTACATCAGAAGTGGAATGTATCCTTCCTCCATAGACATATCCTCCATCTGGCTGATCACTGATATAATAATGCAGCCCGCCAATTCGAACGGAATAGATCAAATAATAGTTTCCGCGGAATTTCCGCAAAGAAGGAGCTTCAAAATACCGCCGTTCCTCTGGGCAAGGTATCTCCCGATCCAGAATAATCTTTGGTCCTTTCTTTATCGTCACCATATCCTTTTCTAATTCACACATATGGCAGCCGACAAATTTCCTTCCTTGGACATCTTCCAGCCGTCCGGGACAAAATCCAGAAAACAGAAAAATCCGCCCGTCTTCATCTAAGAACACCCCCGGATCAAACTGAAAGAAATCTCCTCTGCTGCTGCCTGCTACATGTCCGCTTTTATCGTGAACATCTCCATAATACTGATATGCTCCGGCAGGTGTATCACAGACAGCTACTGACATAATGCCGGAATCTGCTATGGAATAATACAGATAATATCTCCCGTCTGCCCCCTGTACTACATCAGGTGCAAATAGTAAATTTCGCCCAATGGAATAGGGATGCTGTGTTTTCTGGTAAATGATTCCTTCATACCGCCAGTCCGATAAATCCTCTATTGGAGCTGACCAGCATACATAATCATTCATACAATAATCTGTTCCTCCAAATCGATCATGGCTTCCATAGATATAAAGCCGATCTCCAAAAACATGCGGTTCTCCGTCTGGTATATATTCATAACTGGGAAGATAGGGATTAAATATTTGTTTTTTCATGGTTGGTTTATCCTTTCTGAGTCTATTCATTTCAATATTAATGGTGAGGAGTATCCGAAGAGGACGCCGTCTTTTTGGTTTAGCTGTGCCCTGCTGCTCCGATCTGCAAAAGCTAAGAAGTTCTAAGTGTTCTGCCTATTTGTTTATCCCTCCGGTGCGACCGGCACTTGATACGCCATCCATGGCTAGTCAAGTGCCTTTGTCGGGCGTCCATGCCCGACAATCGCTAATACTAAAGCAGAACACAAAGAACTTCTAGGCTTTCTCCGAAGTCGCTGCAGAACACAGCCAAACCAAAAAGACAGCTGACTACTGGCAGAGGAAGAATATTATTTTGATTGGAATTTATTGTTCTGGTTGAAATATACAGCCGGTATCATTGGATGAATCTCTGCAGGGGTATTGCTTCCCGCCGGCACTTAGGCACGGT
>CAJUEI010000046.1 GCA_910585255.1 uncultured Lachnospiraceae bacterium | reverse complement strand
TTTCGTGCCTTATGTGTCCGCTGCGAGGAAGCCTTAGTGCAAACGGCCCCAGCAGGGAATCACCAGCAGATGCAATCGTCCGGATCGCCATAAACAATCATTCGGCTCACTATAAATAACTTTCTGGCTCACTATAAACAATCAGATTACTATTCGATTGATTCGAATTAAGGTCTTGTCAGATAATAGAAAATCTGCTACAATCGTATATATGTTCGATTAATCGAAGCAGGTTTGTAATACTATGGGTAAGGAGAACCACAATGATTTATTATATTAAAGGGGAATTAAAAGAAGCTGGTACCGATTTTGCAATTGTAGAGAATCATGGAATCGGGTATTTGATACGGGTTCCTGCTGCTGTTATTGCTAAGCTTCCGGCAGTAGGCAGTGAAATTCAAATTTTTACATATCTCTATGTAAGGGAAGATATTTTGGATTTATATGGATTTTTAAATAGAGATGACATGAATATTTTTCGGCTTCTTTTAGGGGTAAGCGGGATAGGTCCAAAGGGAGCTTTAGCCATTCTTTCTACCATTTCTGCAGATGAACTGCGGTTTGCCGTATTGGCGGGAGATGCGAAAACGATTGCAAAAGCACCTGGAATCGGAAACAAGACAGCACAGAAGATGGTAATTGAATTAAAGGATAAATTAAAGTTAGAAGAGGCATTTGAGCAGAAGATAGCAAATGAGGAGAAGTCGTCCTTAGGACAGGCTGCAGAGATTCAGAATGAGGCGGTGCAGGCATTGACGGCTTTAGGATATAGTCCGACAGATGCTCTTCGTGCGGTTCGTGCGGTAACAGTGACAGAAGAAATGACAGTAGAAGCGTTGCTAAAGGCTTCTTTAAAAACGATCAGTCGGTAGGACGGAAGGGTTATATATGGCAAAGAGAATTATAACAACAGAGCTGACAGAAGAAGACAGCAGTGTGGAAAATCATCTTAGACCACAGCTTTTAAAGGACTATATTGGACAGGCAAAGGCAAAGGAAAATCTTAAAATATATATTGAGGCTGCAAAGAGCCGGAAGGAGCCATTAGATCATGTACTGTTTTATGGTCCTCCCGGACTGGGGAAGACGACACTTGCAGGAATTATTGCCAATGAGATGGGAACGAATATGAAGATTACTTCTGGTCCTGCGATTGAAAAACCGGGGGAAATAGCGGCTATTTTAAATAATCTGCAGGAGGGAGATGTGCTGTTTATTGATGAAATTCATCGGTTAAACCGGCAGGTGGAAGAGGTACTCTATCCGGCAATGGAAGATTTTGCAATTGATATTGTGATTGGAAAGGGGGCTACGGCACGATCGATTCGGCTGGATTTGCCAAAGTTTACTCTGGTGGGGGCTACAACTAGGGCAGGACTTTTAACGGCACCTCTTCGGGATCGGTTTGGGGTGATTCATCGATTGGAATTTTATACACCGGAAGAACTGCAGACAATTTTACTTCGCTCAGCTAAGGTATTGAAAGTGGAGATAGAGCCGGCAGGGGCAATGGAGATGGCTAGAAGGAGCCGGGGGACTCCTCGGCTTGCCAATCGGCTGTTGAGAAGAGTGCGGGATTTTGCACAGGTGAAGTATAATGGGGTGATTACGGAGAGCGTGGCAAATTTTGCTTTGGATTTGCTGGAAGTGGATAAGTATGGACTAGATAATAGTGATCGGATGTTTTTGCTTACTTTGATACAAAAGTTCGCAGGAGGTCCCTGTGGATTGGATACGTTGGCAGCGGCATTGGGAGAAGATGCGGGGACCTTAGAGGAAGTGATTGAGCCTTATCTGATTCAGAATGGATTTTTGCAGCGGACACCTCGCGGAAGAATTGTAACAGATCTGGCTTATCAGCATTTGGGATTAAAATAATAAGGAAAAGGAAAATTTTGGAAAAGAAAATCCTCTTATAAAGTGCTTGTGCTTTTTTCTGAAATTGATTATAATAAGGTTTAATAACAGAGGAAGAATGATACAGGGAGAGGATACTGGATGGCACTAAAGAACAATGTACAGGTGGTTATTGACGGAAAAGTATATACATTAAGCGGATATGAAGACCCGGAATATCTAAATAAAGTGGCTGCATATATTAATGCGAAACTTTCTGAGGTACGTATGGCAGAGGGATATAAACGTCAGAACCGAGAGGTACAAAATATCCTAATGTATCTAAATGTGGCAGATGATTATTATAAAGCAAAGAAAAGTGCAGATACAGCAAGTTTGGAATTGGAGGATCGCAATAAGGAGATTTCGAATTTAAAACATGAGTTAGTAGGATTAAAGATTCGTATGGAGGAGGAAGAACTGGAATTGGAAGCTCTTCGAAGGACAGTGAGTGAACAGGAGAAGACGATTATTCGTTTAGAGGCAGAAGCAACACATACGAAAACGGTACAAAAGGAAGAGAAAAGTAAAGATGGGCAGCATAAGAATGAAAAACAGGATAAATAAGAATAGAACATGTCATGTCATTCTCAGGAGAAAGACATGACATTCTTTTTAGAAAGGAAGTATGTTAGAAGAGGTATGGATTTAGAGAAAAGACAGGAATATAACGTGCATCATGCAAAAAGGGCAGAACTGCTGGCACCTGCCGGTTCTTATGAGACGATGGAGGCGGCTGTTTTGGCAGGAGCAGATGCCGTTTATTTGGGGGGAAATTTATTTGGTGCAAGGGCTTATGCCAACAATTTAGATACCGAAGCTTTATTATCAGCAATTGATTTTGTGCATCTTCATAAGAGAAAGTTGTATTTGACAGTGAATACTTTATTGAAGGAAGAGGAGATGGAAGAAAAGCTGTACTCTTATCTGCTGCCTTTTTATCGGCAGGGGTTAGATGCCGTTATTGTGCAGGATATCGGGGTATTTTCTTTTATTCAAAGGAATTTTCCAAAGCTTCCAATTCACGCCAGTACACAGATGACATTGACGGGAGTCTATGGGGCAAAACTTTTAAAAGAAATGGGGGCTGCCCGGGTGGTAATGGCACGGGAACTTTCATTGGAAGAGATTCGAAAGATTCATAGAACAAAGGGGCTAGAGACTTTAGAGATAGAGGGCTTTGTACATGGGGCACTTTGCTACTGTTATTCCGGGCAGTGCTTATTTAGCAGTTTGGCAGGAGGAAGAAGCGGAAATAGGGGACGTTGTGCACAGCCCTGCCGTCTGCCTTATCAGGTTGGTGAACCGGGAGGACAGAAAGGTCAGAAGGAAGAACGGTATTTTTTAAGTCCAAAGGATTTGTGCAGTATTGAACTGCTGCCGGATATTTTAGAGGCGGGAGTGTATTCTCTTAAAATTGAAGGCAGAATGAAAAAATTAGAGTATACAGCAGGAGTAGTTAGTATCTATCGAAAATATTTAGATTGGTATTTGGAGTATGGAAGAGAGCGTTTTTTGGTGTCGGATAAGGATAAAAAGATTCTATATGATCTCTATAATCGGGGTGGATTTACAAAGGGATATTATGTGGAAAGAAACGGAAAAGATATGATATTTTTACAGGGGAAAGAGGGAGAGAGTGAAAGCAGAAATCAGGAGTTAATAAAAAATATTCGAAAAAAATTTCTTGCTGAAGAGCTTCAGGAGGCTGTCTGCGGAAAGGTTGTGGTGCAATGCGGAGAGAGAGCAGAACTTACGGTAGAGGAAGAAGGAAATAGGGTAACGGTATGGGGAGAAGAAGTGGCTTTGGCACAAAAACAGCCGATTACACAGGAAAATATTCGCAGACAGATAGAGAAAACTGGCGGTACGCCTTTTTATTTTTCGGAGCTTTCTGTTCAGACAGACGGGAAAAGTTTTATTCGTGTAACGGAATTAAATGAACTGCGAAGAAGGGCATTAGAGCAGCTGCAGAAATTTTTGCTGCAGCCTTATTGCCGCAGTGAGGAAGAGGAACTCTGCAGAGAAAATCGTAGGAAAAAGACCGAAAAACAGGTGGATTTTACAGATCAGCCGTTTTATCCGATTCATGTATATCTGGAAAAAAAGGAGTATGTAGCAGCGGCAGCGGCGTTTTCGGAGGTTTCTGCTATTTATTTGGACGCCGGTGAGTTTTCGGCAGCGGAGATAAAACGTTATCGGGAACAGTTTCCTAAAAAGCAGTTTTACTGCATGCTGCCTCCTGTCTTTCGGGATCTGGAGCAGGCATGGTTAGAGCAGGAGTATGAGCTGTTATTGCAGGCAGGGATAGACGGATTTGTTGTAAGAAATTTAGATGAGCTTTCTTTTGTTAGGGAGAAGAATAGGGAGAGAAAAGAATCTGTTTCGATTCGGTTTGATTCTACGCTTTATGGATTTAATTCTGAGAGTATGCGGGTATTTGAAGAACAGTGGAAAGCAGAGTGGATTACGCTTCCTTTGGAGTTAAACGGAAAGGAATTGGCACAGATAGCCGATCAAAAGAGTGAATTGATTGTCTATGGCTATCTTCCTATGATGGTATCGGCACAGTGTATTATGAAAAATAAGAAGGGCTGTAAGAAGCAGGCGGGTATTTTAACGCTGACGGATCGTTATCACAATGAATTTATCGTAAAAAACAGATGTAAGTTTTGTTATAATAAAATTTATAACTGTAAGCCGCTTTCTCTTTTAAGTGCAAAAAAAGAAGTGGATCGGATTGCACCTGCTGCGGTACGATTGGATTTTACTTTGGAGTCAGTAGCGGAGATGACGGAAATTCTTTCGAAATTTATTCAGGCATATCGGAAGAATAGGATATTTTTAGAAGAACCTTTTGCATTTACCAGAGGGCATTTAAAACGGGGGGTTGAGTAAGTACAAGGGAGGTAGTAGAGTATGATTCATCTGATAGAGGAATTTTCAAAATATCTGATTATTCTGCTGATTATGGTATATACGTATTATTCTTTTGCCTATTATAGAAAAAGAAAGCTGGCGGTGTTAAATATTTGTCTGTTTTCTGTTCATTTTTTAGGTTTTTTATCCTTGTTTCTTTCTACAGGCAATGAAAATTTAATTCTTTTATATGGGGCAGAGTTAGTTTATCTGATTTTAATGGAGACGTTATTCCATACAGCTTATCCAGAGGGATCGCAGATTTTAACCAGTTTGGTTTGCATGTTAATGGTGATAGGGTTTATTATGCTGGCAAGACTTTCGATAGGGAAGGCCAATCGGCAGTTTTTAATCTTGGCATTGGGTACGGTCTTTATGGCAGTAATTCCCTATATTATGAAAAAGTGGAAGGCATTGAGAAAATTTGCATGGCTCTATGGAATTGCCGGGGCACTGCTGCTTTTGGTTGTTTTAATTTTGGCAGAGACCAGTTATGGTGCAAAGTTATCGATTGCACTGCTGGGTGTTTCTTTTCAGCCGTCCGAATTTGTAAAAATCAGCTATGTATTTTTTATTGCTGCTATGTTTGAGGTAAGAAATGACTGGAAGCAGGTAGTAAAAACAGGAATTTTAGCAGCAATACATATCTTGATTTTGGTTGCTTCAACTGATTTAGGGAGTGCATTGATCTTTTCATTGGTCTTTGTATTTATGGTCTATGTCGCTACAAAAAAGCCGATTTATCTGTTTGGCGGAATGGCGGCGGGGGCAGCGGCTTCCTATACAGCATATCAGCTATTTTCTCATATTCAGACCAGAGTGACTGCATGGTTAGATCCATGGTCTGTAATTGAAAGCAAAGGGTATCAGATAGCACAATCTCTTTTTGCAATCGGAACGGGAGGATGGTTAGGAGTCGGACTCAATAAGGGCTCTCCTTCACAGATTCCGGTTGTAGAGGAAGATTTTTTCTTTTCGGCAATTGCAGAAGAGATGGGAGGATTAGTAGCAATCTGTGTTATTTTTATCTGCTTGGGCTGTCTTTTGCTAATTTTAAATGCAGCAATTCAGATGCATCACCGTTTTTATCGATATATGGCATTAGGGCTTGCCTGTGAATATGGGATCCAAGTATTTTTAACGATTGGCGGGGCGATGAAGTTAATTCCTTCTACTGGAGTAACGATTCCGTTTGTCAGTTATGGGGGAAGTTCGATGCTGAGTTCTCTGATTATGTATGGGATTATACAGGGACTGTATATTTCTGATGCAAATGCAAATGTAAATTCAGATGTAAGGGCAGATTGTGGGCAGAGTATAGAGTCAGAAATACAAATAAAAAAAGGAAACAGCAATCGGGAATTCTATCTGGTTATGTATCTTTTTACCGGATTGTTTATTTTGATGCCGTGTTATCTGGGATATTTTCTTTTAGCAGAGAGTAAGGAAGTTGTAAATAATCCCTATAATCTGCGGCAGGAAGAGTTTGCTAAAAAAGTTGTGCGGGGATCGATTCTGTCAGCAGACGGAGAGATTCTGGCAGAGACAAAGGTAGAAGCAGATGGGACAGAGGTAAGAGAGTATCCGTTTGGCAATTTGTTTTCTCATGTGGTTGGATATTCACAGAGTGGAAAGGACGGACTGGAAAAGATTTATAATTTTCAGCTTTTGACTTCCGATGCTCCGATTTATGAAAAGATAGCGGCTGAAGTAAAGGGAGAGAAAGAAAAAGGAAATCAAGTTGTGACCACGTTAAATTATCCGCTTCAGAAAGCGGCTTGGGAAGCATTGGGAGAGGAAAAGGGGGCTGTAGTAGTGATGGAGCCTTCTACTGGAAAGGTGCTTGCAATGGTTTCAAAACCGGATTATAATCCCAATCAAATAGAAGAGATCTGGGAATCGCTTTCGGAGAATCCTGATACCGAGCAGAGTTATCTATTAAATCGTGCTACGCAGGGGCGTTATCCGCCTGGTTCTACATTTAAGATTTTAACGGCATTGGAGTATGCCAGAGAATTTCCAGAAGAAATTTCTGATTTTTCCTATACTTGTGAGGGTTCCTATGAGTATCAGGGGGCTGTTATTCAGTGTTATCATAAAAAAGCACATGGAACAATTTCCTTTGAAACGGCTTTTGCCAAATCCTGCAATGGGGCTTTTGCCAGTATTGCATCAAAGCTTTCAGCAGAGCGGTTTACGGATCTTTGTGAGAGTTTTT
This sequence comes from uncultured Lachnospiraceae bacterium, assembly GCA_910585255.1. Lineage (GTDB taxonomy): Bacteria > Bacillota > Clostridia > Lachnospirales > Lachnospiraceae > MGBC114844. The sequence goes on along the minus strand of CAJUEI010000046.1, from coordinate 12,949 downwards.
TACTAAATCAGGATTTACCGATTGCCCTATCTTATGTATCGAGTCAATTTGAATGGAAGCAGGATTCACCTGACTGGGAGAAGATGCAGACGGCAATCGGACAGGGAACGGCAGAGATGACGCCGCTTCATCAGGCGATGATAGCAGCAGCGATTGCCAATGACGGAGTAATGATGAAGCCTTATTTTGTAGATCGGATAACAGATGCACATGGATTTACTGTAAAGAAATATAGACCAAAAAAGTACAGAGAACCAATTAGCCAGGAAGAAGCAGAGAGACTGACAGAATGGATGATGCTGTGTGTTGAAGAAGGAACCGGAAGCCGTGCTGCATCGGAGGATTATACCGTGGCAGGAAAGACCGGAACGGCAGAGTGGGATGTAAAGAAAGAGGCACATTCTTGGTTTGTAGGGTTTGCTCCTGCAGAGGAACCAGAGATTGCAGTGAGTGTGATTGTAGAAGAGGGAGGAGCAGGAAGTACAAAAGCGGCGGCGATAGCAGATAAGCTGTTTCGGACATGGTATTCTCTCGATCAGGAAGAATCCTAAAATAGTAACAGAAAATTTCTATATATTTTTGGATTTACTTGCATAATTCTGTCAATTGAGGTATACTTATCCTAGTTTTGGTTTCACACCAAAGGACAGGAGGAATTGCAATGATTGAAGCAACGAGCTGTGGCGGTGTGGTTATTTTTCGAGGTAAGATTTTACTCTTATATAAAAATTATAAGAATAAATATGAGGGATGGGTATTACCAAAAGGGACTGTAGAGGCTGGAGAAGAGTATAAGGAGACTGCGTTACGTGAAGTATTGGAGGAATCAGGAGTAAAGGGAAATATAATTAAATATGTAGGAAAAAGCCAATATACGTTTGCAACTCCTGCTGATATGGTAGAGAAAGATGTACACTGGTATCTGATGATGTCGGACAGCTATTACAGCAAACCACAGCGGGAAGAGTTTTTCATGGATTCAGGTTATTATAAATTTCATGAGGCTTACCACTTATTAAAATTTTCAAATGAAAAGCAGATTTTAGAAAAAGCTTATAACGAATATTTGGATTTAAAAAGGAATAATCTTTGGGGAAGTAAGAAATACTTTTAAAATAACCGGAAAGCAGTGAGAAGAAAAGGCTGCTTTCCGGTTTTGCTAAAAAAGAAAGGAGTTTATTATGAGTCAGCTTTTTGAACAGTTAGTGCCTTATTTGGAAAAACATATGGCTTTACAGACAGCACTTGCCCTATTAGATTGGGACGATGCAACTCTTGCACCAAAGGAAGCAGGAGAGTATACGGCAAAGGTAATCGGGATTTTATCGGAAGAGGATTTTTTGTGTCTGACTAATCCGCAGGTAAAGAAGATTTTAGAGGACTATGAGTCTAAAACAGAAGAGACAAAGGAGCAGGAAGAGACGGAGCAGGCGATTATTCGAAAAATAAAGAAAAATTTGAGAAAAACAGAAGCAATTCCTAAGGAGGAGAAGCGGGCTTATGCGGAACTGAAGTCAAAGTCGCAGAAGGCATGGCAGAGGGCAAAAAAAGAAAATGATTTTTCAATCTTTGCTCCTTATTTAAAGGAAGTGATCGCATACTGCAAAAAGTTTGCTTCTTATGGTGCGACAGAGAAATTAAACGGGTATGATGTGCTTTTAGATGATTATGAAGAGGATTTTTCCGTGGAAGTGTTAGATGTATTTTTTGAAAAGCTAAAGGCGGGGATTCTTCCGCTGCTTCGAAAGATTCAAAAGAAGCCGCAGATTGAGGATTCTTTTTTGTATCAGAAGTATGATATTGAGAAGCAGAAGGAGTTTAATCGGTTTTTGGCGGAGTATATTGGATTTGATTTGAATCGTGGAGTGATTGCGGAAAGTGAACATCCTTTTACAACGGCTTGGCATAATCATGATGTGCGGATTACGACTCATTATTATGAGGAGAATTTGGCAGGGGCAATTTTTTCTACAATTCATGAGAGCGGACATGCGATTTATGAACAGGGGATTGCGGATCGGTATACGCAGACTGTGTTGGGAGAAGGAGCTTCCTGTGGGATTCATGAGTCACAGTCTCGGCTGATGGAAAATATGATTGGGAGGAGCCGGGCTTTTTGGGTGCCTATTTATGGAAAGTTAGTAGAAACGTTTCCAGAACAGTTGGGGGAGGTTTCTTTGGATCAGTTTGTAGCGGCAATTAATCGGGTTCGGGCAGATGAGATTCGAACAGAGGCAGATGAGCTGACGTATTGTCTGCATATTATGGTTCGGTATGAGTTGGAAAAGCTGATGATAAATGGGGAAGTGGAGGTGGAGGAACTGTCTCGGCTTTGGAAGGAGAAGTATCAGGAGTATTTGGGAGTGGTACCAGAGAATGATACGGTGGGGATTTTGCAGGATGTACATTGGTCTATGGGGGATATTGGGTATTTTCCTTCTTATGCACTTGGAAATGCTTTTGCGGCTCAGATTTATGCTAAGATGAAGAGTGAGATAGATGTGGAGGCGGAGCTTTCTAAGGGAAATATTGGGGCTGTACGGGAGTTTTTGCATCGGTATGTGCACCAGTATGGTGCTTTTAAGGAGGCACGGGAGATTTTAAAGGAAGCTACTGGGGAGGAATTTAATCCCGATTATTTTGTGGGGTATCTTACGGAAAAGTATGAGAAGTTGTATGGGATTTCTTGATAGAAAAAAGTGAAGGTTGAGGGGAATGGGAATGGTGTGGATACTGAGATGGGAAAGTTGGGGGGATGGTGTGAATATTGAGATGGGAAAGTTGGGGGATGATGTGTGGATATTAGGATGGAAAAGCTGGGGGATGGTGTAGAGGACGCTGGAGTTTGGAAGCCCTTTCTCTATGCTGTTCCGCTCTCCGAAAAGTAAGAAAGTCTAATGCCTCTGAATGAAAATATATCCAACCGGACGGACCGGGGTGCAATTCGCCCGTGCAGCGGGCTAAACACACCCCTTTTTTGCCATCAGAAGATGGCAAAAATCCTAGGAGATCGACAGAGGCATAAGACTTTCTAACTTTTCTCCGAAGTCACTGCATAGAGAAAGGGCTTCCAAACTCCAGCTGGTTCTTTCTGGCGATAGATTTGATTTTTATTTTTTATTCAGGTGGGAATGGGAGGGAATTTTGGGGTGGTTTGGTGGAATGAGGAGTGGTATGATATTTTTTGGTGTGTGGATAGAGATGGGATTTTGAATTAGGAAGGATGTAGTTTAGGAGTATGGCTGAGAATTATCAGAAGATATTGGAACGAATATTGGAAAAAATGCAGGAACAGGAGGGGATAGGAAAGAGACTTCTTTTACATAGTTGTTGTGCTCCTTGTTCTAGTTATGTAATGGAGTATTTATCGAATTATTTTGAAATTACGGTGTTTTATTTTAATCCGAATATTTCTCCTGAGAAGGAATATCGGTATCGGGTAGAGGAGGAGAAGCGGTTGATTGCTGCTATGCCGTTTCGGTATCCGGTGCATTTTTTGGAGGGAGAGTATAGACAGGAGCGATTTTTTGATGCGGTGAAGGGATTGGAAGGGGAAAGGGAAGGCGGAGAGAGGTGTTTTCGTTGCTATAGGTTAAGATTAGAGGAGACAGCTCGGATGGCACAGCAGGGGGGATTTGATTATTTTACAACTACTTTGAGTATTAGTCCTTTGAAAAATGCAGAGAAGTTAAATGAAATTGGTGCGGTTCTTTCAGAAGAGTATGGTGTACCTTATCTTTTTTCTGATTTTAAGAAGAAGAATGGATACCAGCGTTCTATTGAACTTTCAAGGGAGTATGGACTTTATCGGCAGAATTACTGCGGTTGTATTTTTTCGAAACAGTTCTGTGAGAAACGAAACGAGAAACCGTTTTGTGAAAAGGGGAAGATAGAGGATAGAAGATAGAAAGAATGGGGTCATAAAAAATGAAACGAGAATGGTTTCATTCGGACATTTCTGTGATATTTGGATTTTATAATAGGCTCTATAAGGGAAATTGTTTAGAAAGGAGTGTCTTAGATTAAGATGAAAGTATTGCAGAGGATTGTTTGGAATGTTTTTGGGGGATGGCGGGATGGTGCTGTTTGGTGGAGTAAATTGTGGGGATTGAGAGGGATAGGAGTTTGGGTTCAGGAGGCGGTGAATTATGACTTGGCCTTTTGAAAATGATACCCGTGCTGTTGTAAAGAAGTTAGCAAAAAGGAGTCTGAAAAGTGAGAGACGCAGGAATCTGATGGTAGTGGTTGCGGTTGGATTAGCGGCATTTTTGATTTGTTTTGCAGGAATTACATCTGTTTCAATTACACAGATGCAACGCCGTCAGGTGGCTGATACTTATGAGGCGGTTTTTACTGGTGTTGATGAATCGGATGTGGCAGTTTTAAAAGGTTTGCCAGAGTTTGCCCGCGTGGGTGAATATTATCTGTTGGGGCAGGAGCACTCGGAACGGGGATATCATGCATCGTATGTGTACTGTGACAGTGAGATGATGTATATTGCCCGCAGTCAGATGGAATTGGTAAAAGGGCGGCTTCCGAAACAGGCAAATGAAGTTGTTGTCAGCGAATATTTTCTTTCTGCTTATGGCTCTAATGCTGGAATTGGTGAAACGGTTCTGTTGGATACGGAAAGTTTTCAAGGGGAATATATGGTGACTGGTATTATGAGGGGTATGAGTGAGGAAGAGGAAAATATCTGTGTCTTTATTATTTCAAAGGAGACATTGACAGAATGGGCAGGCTTTAATCCGGTTGGATATCGTGCCTATGTACATTTTCAGAATGATCGGCAGCTCGGTCAGGAGATTATAACTGCCCGCTGCAAAGAGATTGCCGCTCAATATGATCTGCCTCCTGCGGGAATAAATAGTAATTATTTCACTTATTATTCAAGGTCGATTGATTTTGTTACAGTTGGCGGTGCTGCAATTCTTGTACTGATTGGCGGCTATGTTGTTATTCAGAGTATTTTTTGCATCTCTGTCAATAATAAGATTCGAAGTTATGGACAGCTTCGTACAATTGGCACAACGCCAAAACAGCTTCGGGGTATAGTAAAGAGAGAGAGCCGACAGCTTGGCAGTATGGGAATTTTGTTTGGAGTTTTTTTGGGAGTCTGTGCAGGATTGGTTTTATTCCCAAAAGGTGTTCATATTGTTTCTTATGGGATGGTTGTTTTTTTCACAGTATGGATCTGCAGGTTTATGGTGGCTGTTTCTGTTCGCAGACCAGTTAAAATAGCTGCCGGAATTTCACCGCTGGAAGCAATGCGTTTTTCTATGGGACAGGAAAAAATATACAGTCGGAAGAAACATATAAAATTAAATCCTGTATCTATGGGGATAGCGAATTTTCTGCGTGATCGCAGAAAGGCGGTTAGTATTGTAGCATCTTTAAGTTTGGGTGGAATGATTCTTTTAATTGTATCTTCTATGCTGCTGACTCGATCGCCGGAGCAGGCGGCAAGACTGTTTTTTTCGGACGGAGATTATAAAATCTATTTGGCTTCGGAGCAGTCAGAAACGGAAATTATGAGTATCGATAATCCGCTGAATGAAAAGCTGCGGCAGGAAATTTTATCTGTGGATGGGGTAGCAGAGGTGCTGGTTACACGTAGATCCGTACATGCAGCATTTCGAACTTCTAAAAATGCTTCCGTAGGTATGTGCGATATGCTGACTGACGAAAACGTTTTGTCAGTAGAAGCTGCACTGGTATCTGGTACGATGCCGAAGGATTCACACAGCGTTATTTTGGGTACAAATTATCATAAACATTATGATGATATGACGGTAGGGGCGGTTATGGAACTGTCTTTGGGTCAAAAAACCACGACTGTTACGATATGTGGTTTATTTGATGTAACTAAGATTGGAAATGGGCATGGTGCACTTTTTCTTGACAGTGTTTCTATGTTTGCACCAGAAGCACTATTTCAAGAGATTCTGCCTGAAATTAAAAATTTTGACTATTCTTGGAGTATTGTCAGTGATTCAGAAAAATCAGAGAGCGTGGAAAACGGACTGCAAAAAATCCTGTCTAACCACAGCAATATTGGATTGGATACTATTGAGGCACATATTGAATATGAGAAATGGCAAAATTCTTTTATTTTCGGGAGTATGCAGGCATTTTCTTGGTTGATTTTCCTGTTTGGAGTTATTAATTTAATCAATACGACACTTTCCAATCAGATGTTTCGAAAACGGGAAAACAGTATCTTGTGCTCGATTGGTCTGACAAAGAAACAACTATATCAGATGAATATTTGTGAGGGGCTTTGTTATACCTGTTTTGTTATTTTGACAGTCTTATTTATGGGACTTCCAATTGCAGTTATGGTATGCAGGGAACTGAGCAAGCGATCTTTTAGCGGCAAAATTGTTCCATATCAATTTCCTACCCTTGAAATGGGACTGTTTATCTTGGGACTGTTTAGTATAGAATTTATCCTGACCGCTTGGGTGATTCGTAGGCAGAAAAAACAATCCCTAATAGAGCAGATGCGGGCAGCAGAGTAGTTTATAACTGTAAAAAAAGTTACAGAAAAATTCTAAAAAAAACGATACAATAAATTTGTAAAAAACCATATCAAGCAAATTTCGAAATTTGTAAAAAAAGAGTTGACAAGGATTTATTTCTATGATAGACTTATCAAGTGTTAAGGAATTGCCGCAGTGGCGGAATGGCAGACGCACTAGACTCAAAATCTAGCGGGGGCGACCTCGTGCCGGTTCAAGTCCGGCCTGCGGCACTCTTGGCAGGGGCGTTCTCTGTAGACGAAATGTTTACAGGGAATTTTTTTATGTACACAGATATCTCAAGGAACGATGTCAGCAGAACTGACAGACATTTAGCACGGCGAGTAGAGGAGGCAGCCTTCCCTACTCGATTATAAAAATAGAAAGAACATAACAAATTTTATTCACCATTAGTTTGGGCAGTTATCAAAAGATAAGATAACTGCCTTTTATTTTATTAAGTCAAAAAAAATTCGGAATTCGCTTCGCTACTTCCTTGATAGGTTAAAAAAACAAAAAAAGAGAAATAAAGAATACCTATATTGTGGAAAAAGACAGCCAGAGTATGGCATTGCAGTACTGTGACTTCGGAGGAAAGTTAGAAGCTTTTAGACTTCTGTCGATTCATTAGGATTTTTTGCCATTCTTGAATGGCAAAAAAAGGGGTGTGTTTAGCCCGCAGCACGGGCGAATTGCACCCCGGTCCGTCCGGTTGGATGCATCTAAATTCAGAAGTCTTAGAGCTTCTTACTTTCTGTAGAGCGGAACAGTACTGTAATGCCATACTCTGGCGTCCTCCCCCCACTTTTCGACTAGGATTCCTATATCTTTTCTTTGCAATCTTAGGATTCTTGTGCTAGAATAAAAGCAATAACCTGTTAAACTGGAAAATGCCAGAAAGGACGAAAAAAGATGATATGTAAAGAATGGCAGAGAATGATTCCCGGGTTTTTAGATGATACGTTAGAAAACCAAGAAATGGAAGGCTTTATTCAACATGTACAAACCTGTGAGGACTGTTATGAAGAGCTAGAAATTATGTTTATGCTTTCTATTGGTTTACAGGAATTAAAAGAAGAAAGAAATATTTCGTATAATTTTAGCCAGTTGTTGGAGAATAAAATACTAGAAGAAGAAATTCGTTTTGAACGGATTCGGCAGATTCGCTCTTTTAACCGGCTGGTCATTATTATTTTGCATATTCTTGTAGGATTGGGAATTGCATTTCAGATAATAAAATGGATATAAAATAAAGAAAAGGAAAGAATAGGAATAAAAGCGGGAGAAAAAATGGAAAAAATATTACTGATTGACGGAAACAGTATTTTAAATCGTGCTTTTTACGGATTACCGGATATGACAAATTCCAATGGACAGCATACAAATGCAGTGTTGGGATTTATTCATATTCTTATGAAAGTAGTGGAAGAGGAAACCCCGGATTATATTACAGTAGCGTTTGATCGAAAAGAACCTACGTTTCGGCATGAGATGTATGAAGAGTATAAAGGAAATCGAAAACCTATGCCGGAAGAATTAGCGGAACAGCTTCCTAGGATTAAGGAAGTACTTGCTGCGATGAAAATTCTTTATTTAGAACATGCCGGATGGGAAGCAGACGATATTCTTGGAAGTCTGGCAAAAAAGGCAGAGACAGAGGGAATGAAAGTAGTAATACTGTCTGGAGATCGAGACCTTTTGCAGATGGCATCTAGTCAGATTCAGATTCGGATCCCAAAGACGAAAAAGGGTGTAACAGAAGTAGAGGATTATTATGAAGAGGATGTAAAAACAAAATATGGTGTAACTCCCATACAATTTATTGATATGAAGGCATTAATGGGAGATTCTTCCGATAATATTCCGGGAGTGCCAAGCATTGGAGAAAAGACAGCCGCCAAGATTATTCAAAGTTTTGGTTCAATAGAAAATGCCTATGCACATATTGAAGAAATTAAACCGCCTAAAGCACAGAAAATGTTAAAAGAGCATTATCATTTGGCACAGCTTTCCAAAGTACTGGCAACAATTAAAACAGACTGTGAATTGGAATATAAAAAAGAGGACGCCAAAAAAGAAAATTTTTTTACCAAAGAAACGTATCAAGTATTTCAGCAGTTAGAATTTAAAAGTCTGATTTACCGATATTTTAACAAAATGGATTTTTCTGCAGAACAGGCTGAACTGACAAAAGAGGGAACGGAACAGTTTATTCTTTTAGAGGATTTTAGTGAGGCGGGGGAAATTTTTCGAAAGGCGGAAAAGAAAAAAAGGGTAGCGGTATCTGGAATTGCAGAGGATGGAATGTTATTAGGATTGTCGCTTGCTTTTTCGGAAGGACAGGCTTATTTTATACCGATTCAGTTTTTTATGACAGAAGAATATCTGCTGCAGTGCTGGCATCGGCTGGTTCAAGTTTCTCCAAACAGTATTTTTTTGAATATAAAAGAAAATCTGCCCTATTTAGAAAGAGCAGATACCTGGAAAGGAACAGAAACTGCAGTAACAGAAGAGCGAAAGTTTGATGTAGGAATTGCAGCGTATCTGCTGAATCCATTAAAAGATGCCTATGGGTATGAGGAAGTGGCAAGGGATTATCTGCATCGGATTGTGCCGGGAAGAAGTGAACTTTTGGGAAAGATGTCACTTAAACAGGCACAGGAAGAAAAGCCGGAAGAATTCTTAAAGTACTGCTGTTTTAACAGTTTAATTCCGTTTTTAGCCCAGCCGGTTTTAAAAGAACGGTTAGAAAAACAGGGGATGCAGAAACTTTTTGAAACGGTGGAAATGCCTTTGATTTTTACTCTATATCGTATGGAGCAGTGGGGGATTCGGGCGAATAAGGAGGAACTTCAAGAATATGGAAAGCGGCTTGCCATAAAGATTAAAGAGGTAGAAGAATCTATTTACCGACAGGTAGGAGAGCAGTTTAATATTAATTCACCGAAGCAGTTAGGAGAGATTTTATTTGAGAAAATGGGACTTTCCGGCGGGAAAAAGACAAAGACCGGGTATTCTACAGCGGCAGAAGTCTTAGAAAAATTAGCACCGGAATATCCGGTAGTGCGGGAGATTTTAGAGTATCGGCAGTATACAAAATTAAAGTCAACCTATGCGGACGGGCTGGCAGCTTATATTGGAGCGGACGGACGAATTCATGGAAAATTTAATCAGACCATTACTGCTACGGGAAGAATCAGCAGTACCGAACCGAACTTGCAGAATATTCCGGTACGGATGGAGCTAGGAAGAGAGATTCGAAAAGTTTTTGTACCAGAGCCAGGTTATGTTTTTTTAGATGCGGATTATTCGCAGATTGAACTTCGGGTGCTTGCCCATATGTCAGGGGATCAGCATCTGATTGAAGCATATCGGGATGCGGAAGATATTCATAGTACAACTGCTTCCAAAGTATTTCATGTTCCTTTGGAAGAGGTGACACCACTGCAGCGAAGAAATGCAAAAGCGGTCAATTTTGGAATTGTCTATGGCATCAGCTCATTTGGGTTGAGTCAGGATTTAAGCGTGTCCAAGACAGAGGCACAGGAGTATATTGAACAATATTTTCAGGCTTATCCCGGGATTAAGCGTTTTTTGGATCAGTTGGTGACAGAGGCAAAAGAAAAGGGGTATTCGGTTACGATGTTTGGAAGACGGCGGCCGCTGCCGGAGATTACTTCTTCTAATTATACACAGCGGTCATTTGGAGAAAGAATTGCTATGAATTCCCCTATTCAGGGTACGGCAGCGGATATTATTAAAATTGCTATGATTCGGGTGGAGCGGCGGTTAAGAGAACAGAAGCTGAAATCCAGATTGATTTTACAAGTACATGATGAACTGCTGATTGAGACACATCAGGAAGAAGTCGATATCGTCAGTCAAATTTTAGAGGAAGAGATGATGCATGCGGCTGATTTACAGGTAAAGTTAGAAGTAGATATGCATACCGGAACTAGCTGGTTTGATGCAAAGTAGGTAGAAGAGATGGTAATAGGGATTACTGGAGGAATCGGAAGCGGAAAGTCCTATATTCTTTCGATTATGGAACAGAGATATCACTGTTTGGTTTTAGAGGCAGATCGGATTGCTTGGGAGTTAGAACAGCCCTCGGGTCTGTGTTATCCGGCAATTCTTCAGCTTTTTGGAAGAGAGATTTTAGAAGCAGATGGAACGATTCACAGACAGAAATTGGGACAGATTGTATTTTCAGATCGGAAAAAGTTAGAACAGCTCAATCGAATTGTACATCCTGCTGTGAAGGAACGGATTCAGCAAACAATCCGCCAGTCACAGGCAGAATTTCCAAATAGAAAGATTGTAATTGAAGCGGCACTTTTACTGGAAGAACGCTATGATAAAATTTGCGATACGATTTGGTATATTTATGCAAGTGAAGAAGTCCGCAGAAAGCGGTTAAAAGAACAGCGTGGATATTCAGAAGAAAAGATTGCAGCAATTATGGGAAATCAGCTTTCGGATACAATATTTCGAGAAAAATGTAATTGTATAATTGAGAATGATACGACAGAAGAAAAATTGATAGAGCAGATAGAAAACTGTCTGAAAAACAGCGGACAGTGATACAAAGGGGATAAGAAATTTATGGATGAGGCAATCAAATATCCAGAACATATGGTATTTGGACTGGATATAGGGACAAGAAGTGTTGTAGGGACAGTTGGATATTTAGAGCGGAAGACCTTTAAGGTAGCGGCTCAGTGTGTCCGGTATCATGATACCCGTGCGATGATTGACGGACAGATTCATGATATTACAAAGGTAGGACAGGTAATCTATCAGGTAAAGTCCGAATTAGAACGAAGTTTGGGGCGAACTCTAAATGAAGTATGTATTGCGGCGGCAGGACGTGTCTTAAAGACCGTGACCATTAAGGCAGAGCAGGTATTAGAGGAAGAGCGGGTGGTTGGTCAGGAGGATATTTATTCGCTGGATATGCTTGGCGTGGAGCAGGCACATGCACAGCTTGCCGAGGAAGAGACAGAAAATATTCGCTTTTATTGTGTGGGTTATACCGTAATTCAGTATTATATGAATGACTATGTAATGAATAATTTAGAGGGACATAAGGCTAGAAAGATTGGGGCAAATGTGCTGGCTACTTTTTTGCCGGAGGATGTAGTAGACAGTCTGTATGCAGCGGTAAGAGAGGCGGAACTTCAGGTTGCCAGTTTAACATTGGAGCCGATTGCTGCAATTCAGCTTGCGATTCCTGAGCAGTTTCGGCTGTTAAATATTGCTTTGGTGGATATTGGAGCGGGAACTTCGGATATCTGTATTACAAAAGATGGAAGTATTGTTGCTTATGGAATGATTTCTTTGGCTGGAGATGAATTAACCGAGTGTTTGGCAAAACAGTATTTGACAGACTTTGATACTGCGGAGAAGATTAAAATTGCAACCGGGAAAAATAAGCCTATCTTTTATAAGGATATTATGGGACTGATTCATAAGCTGACTTCAGAAGAGGTGCTGGGAGTGTTAAAGCCGGTTTTGGATCATATGGCAGAAAGTATCTCAGATAAGATTAAGGAGTTAAATGGCGGGAAACCGGTCAGTGCGATCTTTGTAATAGGAGGAGGAGGGAAGATCAATGGATTTACGGCACTGCTTGCCGATAAGGTGATGATTCCTAGGGAGCGGGTGGCACTGCGTGGAGAAGAGGTAATGGGAAATGTGGAATTTTTAATTCAGGATGTAAAAAAGGACTCGCTGCTGGTTACTCCGATTGGGATCTGTTTGAATTTTTATAATGAGCGGAATAGTTTTATCTTTGTCTATGTGAATAATGAGCGGATTAAATTATATGATAATGATAAATTGACGGTTATGGATGCGGCTTTGCAGGCGGATATTTCGAATAGTTCCTTGTTTCCTCAGAGAGGAAAGGACTTGAACTTTAAGGTAAATGGTCGTCCTCGTGTGGTAAGAGGGAAGGCTGGCGAGGGAGCGGTGATTTTATTGGAAAAGAATGAGGCAAGCCTTCAGACGCCGATTCATCAGAATGATCGGATATTTATTAAGGAGTCTACGGTTGGACCGGATGCGGTTTATTCGGTTGGAAAACTGCCGGAGTATGAGGGGAGTATTTCTTTTGTGGTAAATGAGAAGAAGGTGACTTGTCCGAAGTTTGCTCAAGTGAATGGAAAGCTGGAATCGGGGTATTATGAGATTCAGGAGAATGATGATATTCAGTTTTTGAATTATTATACAGTGGAGCAGGTGATGCAGTTTTTGGATATTGAGACGGAGATGCTTAAGATTTATGTGAATAATCGGCTGGCGGAGCTTACGGATCGGGTTTATGAGAATTTTTCTCTGCGGTTTGAAAAGCTGACGGGGACTTATGCGGATTTGATTGAGGAGGAGTAGAAGGGGGAGGAGAATCAGATTATGGAGTGGGGGAT
>CAJUEI010000045.1 GCA_910585255.1 uncultured Lachnospiraceae bacterium | reverse complement strand
CAGCTATGAGGTTATGAGCAAGTAGCAAAGCGGATTGCGAATATCCGATTTGACTAGAAAGGTTGAAGGAACCACATCTAAGTTAGACTTTTTAAAAATTCTGTACCTTGACTGATAATAGTTTCATACCTTTTTGCATTTACATTTTTCAGCCATGCAATTTTTCCTGAGATTTCATGTATAGTCGTATTTGATACAGAACCGCCGGAATCTTTTAATTTTTGTGCATTGTGAATGGAAGCTTTTAGTATTTTAACCCACTTTTTAGGAACACCGATTTCTTCATTATTAATTACAATACCAGTAATATACTGTCTATTGTTTTTTCTTAATATGTGAGTTTTTTCTTTTTTCATATGAAAGCCTTCTGCTTCTATAATTTGATGAATACTGCTTAAAAAGTCCCCTATAGCGAAATTGTCGGTATCTCCTATATAACTAAAACTCATATCATCTGCATATCTTGTATAAGTAACTCCTAATTTCTTACATAAACCATAAATCCGCTTATCCATATTTCTGCATATAATATTGGTAATCATTGGGCTCGCCGGAGAGCCTTGCGGCAATATCCGGTCAGACGTTTTGATATATTTTATCTCTCCTTTTATCTCTAACGGAATTCTTTCGCAATAGGTACAAAGCATAGCCAACAGTGATGCGATATAGCCGGAGTAACCAAAAGATTGATATAATCCTCTTACACGTTCGAATGTAATAGTAGGAAAAAAGTTTTCCAAATCAATATTGATCAATAAATCAGGGCTTGTATGATGTGACTTTGCACTTGTAAGAACCGATCGGGATTTAATAAATCCATGAGATAAATCGGAAACCTCTATTTTTTGCAAAATCTGTTCTAATATTTGTTTTTGAGCTGCCTTAAGCTGGGCTTTAGGTGCAGCAATATGACGTGTGCCGCCGCTTTTTTTTGGAATATCAAAGCGGTAATAATTGTCAAAGGTAATGACATCTCTATGGTATACCAGATAGCGTAATGTCTGATAGTCTATCTGCAGAAGTTCGGCAAGCTCATGATCGGTTTCTATTACAGGTATCTGGTTTTCTTTTAGTTTTTGTATATCGGTTTCTTTTTTGGCTAATAGATTAGAATAGCCCTTGCCGATAAATACAATAGTTTCTGCTTTCCGCTTATTCCATGCTTCCGATTTTAGCTGCTTTTGCCGTTCTCTCTCCGCTTTTTTCTCTGCTCGTCTGGCTATAGATTCCTTCATAATTTCTTGAGCAACCGCAGCACGAATTCTTTCATAATCCCATGTACCCTGATATTCCTTTTTTAAATGAGAGAGTTTTTTTTCAATTTCCTCTTTTTCCTGATAGAGATTTGAGATTTTTTCGGAAAGTTTTTGAAATTCATCCAATAACAATTTCCTGTTTTCAAAGTCTTGTTCTGTCTCATTTTGCTGGCGTTCATATGGAGTCGGCAGATTACTGGGCCAAAATCCGTATTCCTGCATTTTAAGAAAGGTAAATTCTTTTTTACCCATATTATTTACTAAATTTCTATATTCGGCTTTCGTATCCATTATAATAACATCTCCATAATATCATTGATTTTATATTCTTTTTCATATTCTAGATTTTTTAGCTTTAACAATTTATAAGAAGCGATGTAAAGTGCAAGGATATGGGCACATGGTTCGGAAAGATTTCTCTCGCCTCTTCTAAATGTTGAGCAGTTACAGTCAAGTTTTGTAATCTGTCCGTCCTGGTCAATCACAATTTCAGTAGAGAATAACTGCTGATATTCTTTATAGGTTGTTGTAAAGATAAACTCCTGTTGATGTGAATATCTTACTTTCATATTGTTAAATGTATGTTTGCTGATCTTTTGCACATCTGCTTCCATCTCAGAAACTTCGTAAAGTTCTTCTGGAATTGGTGTATTGCATAGATGGCGGAAACGTACTTTGTTATTGATAAGATCAAAATATCCCTCACCTCGCCGAAACAGCATACCTACACCAGCCTTTATTCGATCCTTTTTTTCATCTGGAAGACAGTGGGAAATTTCCTCCATAGACAGACACCGTTTTTCTTTTAACAGTTTATAAATGCTTTTATAACAGCCATTGCCTGTAAATCCTGCCATAATATTAAATGCGGTTCCCTTTACCCAATCATTAGAAGACCAGGAAGAGAAGCCAACCGTCATCTGCATAGTGCCCATGTCAGCACGGATAAATTGAGGCATCCCAAATCCTAAAAGACGTATATAAAATGCTTTTGATAAAGGAATCAATTTTTCCATTACAAGCCAGCGTCTCCTGCCCCAAATTTTTTCTTCTCTTCTTTGGCTGCCCTGATAGATCGTATTTAAGGTAAGAATTGTTCCAAAAGGTTCAAATACAATCCGTACTCTTTGCCCGGGTTCTAAAATCCATTTCATATAGCGTGGGCTTTTCTTTTCTTTGTGTTTTCTTAAAAAGGCACAGATATCATACATATCCGAAGGAGAAAGTTCCAGTTCAATCCCAGATAATGCTGCAGCAGAAGAGACTTGATTAAAGCCTTTAATCCATGTCTCAGGCAGATCAATCTTTTTTTCCAGATATTCTGGTACAATTTCATTGTCTATGGTAAAACCCTCTGGATTAACCGATAGTGTAACATCGGTATAGCTTCGGAATCGCTGCATTTCTTTCTCTAATTTGGCGGAAAAGTCAATATTTGTTGTTCCTAATTTTGGTTCCTGCAGTAAATGGAATTCATTCATCGATACAGACAGGCAGCCATAGATAGATTCGTCTATTGAAAATGCTTCAAATGATACCTGATCGTTATGCACGGTAATAACCGGATCTAATACAAACCATAAGCTGTAATCTCTGTCCCTTATAAATTTCCAAAAATCCCGTTCAATTTTATAATAATCTTTCCAGGCATCATATTGATCGATTTGCTGCTTTAGATTCTTCTGTATGGTTAGTAATTGCTGAATTTCTTCTTTTTTATGCAAAAGCTCCAGATCACAGGAATCCATATTTTTCTTTAATGCTTCTCTTACTTTTGGCATGTATTCTTTATGAGTTTTTACACGCCGTTCAATTTCTTCATCAAGCCATGTAAAATAATCGGTTCGTTCTTTTGATTTTTTTCTCGTATCGGAAACCACAATTTCTCTTAACATAAGCATAGCATCACGGAAGAGCAAAGGATGTTTTAATTTTCCGCAGAAAGAAACTTTTTCATCACGAGATAAATCGGGACTTAGCCCCAACGTTGTTTGGTTGTTGACCTGCGTACATCGGGAAGGGCTTGCGTATTTATAACCTACTTTCATAAAATATTGACCTCCTTCTGAATCTGAGCAAATGTTACAAGTGCTCTTTCAGAATCTATTTTTCTGTTTGTGCTTCCAATATCAAGAAGGATATGCTCGATTTCCTGTCTCTTTTCAGGATAATAGTTTAAAAACAAAGGAATGGAATGGTAGATAGAATCCTTGCTTTTTGAAACTTTATTCGGCAGATAGAGCAGTGTTTTTACATAATAAAGATATAAATCCGGGTTTGTTTCTTTTGGATTAGAAAAAGCATATTTAATTTTCTGAGAAAGAAAGGCCTTTACTTCTACACATGGATGCTCCATCATTCGTAAAATAAATGATGTCGGAATCTTGCTGCCGTACCAGTCATCTAATTTTTTAAGACCATATCGATAAGCTTTTTCGATAGGAGAATCCAATAAAATCATATGCAGTTTTTCCCTTTTTTCGATTTCTAACCCTTCCAATACAGACTGGGCAATTTGATTCAGCGGATATACATTACATTCAAAAAGCAGTAGAAGAGTGGTGGCTCTTTCAGCAAGTCTAGTCTGCTGACGGGCTGTGATCTCGGTAAGGGTTTTTACAAGCCTTTTCGAGCCCGTTTCCAAAATAGACAGAATCAGGCTGTCCTTTGGAAGAGCATCCTCTTTGCAGGACTTTAATAGAGATATCGTGTTATATTCTCTTTCTGGAATTTTATTGCCGTGCTGTAAATTGATATCTTTCAATGTATCTTTTAACAGATCATATGGCGTTTGGAAAATAATAGTTTCTGTTATATCAAAGAGAAAGCCAGGAAGCTTTTTCAGGCTTACTAACAGAGAGATAAAGTAACACAGCAGATCGTGCTGCTGTTCGGCTGATACCGTGTCTAATTTGTCGATCGAGTGTAACAGTAAATCGGTAATTTGTTCGGAAAGCTCTGTCTGCTGTTCTAAAAAGCGTTTTCTTTTTTCCGCAATGGATTTTAAAAAACGAAGATATTCTTCTGCTGTAAAGCGATGGATATTATCTTCTAGTATGCTGTACCAGGTTTCTATTGTATCTAAAAAGAGAAACTCTGCCATATGTTCCGGTTGAAAACGACCGTTTGTCTGTCTAAAGTAGTTCTTTGCAGCATCCCACAATTTCTCCGATGACGTGTTCATTAAGGAAATCATAATATCTGCATCAAATTCCTGCAGGGCGTTTAGTTTCGGCAGCAGTATCGCTTCAAAGAGTTGGGCTGTTTTTTCATAAGGTATTTTTGAAAATAGAATTAAGTCTTTAATTGTATAGGACTCCAGCTTATGATGTGCATCAGCCTTTTTTAATATGGCATAACAGAATTTGTGTACAGGTAAGGCTTTTGCATTTTGGGCTATAAAAATAACATCTGCAAGATGGTTCTGCCAAATGGAATGTTCTGCCGTATCTTCGTTTGTTGTGATCTCTCGAAAATATCGGTTAAAAAAGAAATTAAAAGAGAGATCATTATAATAGGTATCTAAATTGTCATAGTCGGTATAACTTATCAGCATTTCACGTGCCGCTGTGATAAACTTTGACTCGTCTTTTGCCTGATATTCGTCAAGTGTTCTTCTAAGATAACGCAAATAGTAGTGATAGGCACTTACTTCGCCGCTTCCTTTAAAATAACAGACAGTCCTTGGGGCATCCAGATAGTAAGCTATTTTTCCAATAGCATCAGCCATGCCATATGCTTTAGCTGTCTGGATGGTATGTTTAAATGCGATATTATTGATATTTCTTCCATCTGTATAAGTATTTTTTTGATAGAGGTTCTGACTGCCAAAGACATGCATAATATTTTGATACGCATTTGGTTTATTCAGATATTCTTCTAGTTTTTTACCCTTTAGTCTAGTATTGTTTAATGTCAATTGCTTAATATGAAAATCCATTTCAGGAAGCGTTTGGTATAACAATTCTTTTTGTTTCTGCAGCAGTTTTTCATCAAAAAGACAGATATATTGATTGATAAAACGTTTCAGCCCGCTGTGATAGCCTGCATTTGCCCATAATACATCACTTTTATCGATCTGCTTTGCAGTTTCTAATAAAATCGGGTTTTTTTCTGCTGTAAGTTCCTGAAAAATACCACAAGCCAGTTCCACACTTGCTACTTTTAAAATACGGTTATAGTCTTCAACGGAGGGCTGCATTTTAATAAATTGTTTTAGATATTTTATTCTTGTATATAATCTTTCCTTTGAAAACATATGGATGATTGTTTCCATATAAGGGCTGTCCGCTTCAAAACCAAATAAATCGCTGGGATGCTCAATTAATGTAATGTCCTGGAAACAAATTTGATTTTCCTTAAAATAGGCAATGTAGTTGGTATAATTCTTTTCTTCGTAGTAGTCGAAAGCAACTGTTTGTTTTATATCATAAAATTCGTTGATGATATACGAAAGATCAATTTCTACACGCTGCTTCCAGCCCGTTGTTCGGTTATAATCCCAATAGATGCCTGCGGTCTTATAGCCTTTCATATAACAGAGCAGATCTTTTTCATCGTAGTAATAAGTATTTGGAATAGAGGGCAGATGACCGTTTATTCCATGAAAGACAGCATAACGGGTATAGGTGACGACAGGGTCTAACAGGTATGCCTCTGTGTAATAAGAACGAGGAGAAGATTTTAATTCCCGTTCTACTTTTTGTTTTCCATATAAAATAAGCAGACAGGGATTTTTTTGGCTGTCTAGACCCCAAAGCAGGAGTTTGCGGGTCGGAGGCTCGTCTAATTTCCAGAGTCGTTTTTGTTCCTCTGATGTTAAATTTTTCATAATTGTAAATAATTTCCTTTCTATATAATTAGATAATGAGGTTTTGAAAATAGAATGGTGGGTAGGCTGTTTTTGCAGTTTCTATAAACGAATAAATATGCCGTTTGGATCTGATTGGAGTTTACTTTATGATTTTTATTGATTAAGGGTTCTATCAGATAGGGCTTACATTTTATTATATAATATGGGATTGTTATTTTACCGCTTATAGAAGAAGGCGTGCTTTTTCTTTGGTATAAGAAGATTATAGTATAATTTTGATATATTTTCAAGTAATTTAATAAAATATTTTAAAAATATAGTTGACATTTTTTAAAAATATGGTATAATTCTAAAAAAGGTTAGATTTTCTGGTCTAAATGCTTTGGGGAAGCTCCAAGGTTGTGATTTATAGCACATTACACCACAATGTTCTGCGTCACTCGCTCGGTATACGACATAGTAGCGTTTTGACAGTAGCCTAGCGGCAAAAACGCTACTATGTCGCACCGAGCTAAAGTGTCAGAACAGAGTATAGGATTGTTTGCAGAAAATCAAACCCAATTTAATTTCATAGAAAATTAACTTTTCACAGCAATCTAGCTCCTGTTTTTTAGGCAGGGGCTAGATTGCTGTGTCGGTCATTCCGTTCTAAGCTACTAAATTATCATTGCTTTTCCGTTGTTTGTATAGTACAATTGTAATACAAAATCAATGGAGGTGTAATATGACTATATCACAAATTCATATCGATGATACATTAAAAAAAGAAGCAGATATACTTTTTTCTAGTCTTGGTTTAGATACATCAACGACAATTCGTATTTTTTTAAATGCTTCTGTCGAAAATGCTGAAATTCCATTTTCTGTACAACATAGAACGATTCCTGATTCGCTTCAGGAGGCTGTCTATGACAGCAGATATCGAAGGAATCTAAATGGTCCTTTCGACAATGCAGCAGATGCTGTTGCTTCTATGCTGGAGGATTAATCCATGTATGAAATTGTTTATACCAATCAAATGAAATTTATGATACGGGAAGCAAGAAAAGATGATTTTGATGGATTAATGAAATTATATACACAATTACATAATAATTTTATACCGGAAAAAACTTCTGATATATTAGAGTTGTGGAATAATATAATAGATGACAAAAATCACCATATTATTGTTGCAGAGGAAGATAAACAGATTGTATCTTCTTGTGTTTGTGTTATAATATTGAACCTTACACACAATCAGCAGCCTTATGCGGTTATAGAAAATGTGATAACAGATGAAAGATATCGTAAAAAAGGGTTGGCTACACAGTGCTTAAATTATGCAAAAGAAATTGCATTAAAAGAGAATTGCTATAAATTAATGCTGCTTACGGGGTCTAAAAAAGAAAGTACATTAAATTTTTATAGGAAAGCTGGATATAATAGTAATGATAAAACGGCATTTATTCAGTGGATATGATAGATATATTGTAGAAAAGACAGTTAAAAAGCTCCCCCAAAAGCTGTTAAAAAACAATTTTTTGGGGGAAACGATTATGGGGTTATTATGCTGTCCCAATCTCCATTGAATTCTTTTAAGCTAAAGTGTTTTTCTTCTTGTTTTCCAAAATTATATAAAACTTGATGGATGCGGTTTTCCGGCATTTCAATTGGATGTCCGTCTGCATCGGTAACAGCCCAAAAGATTTTATCTGCTTCTATCCAAGTGTTATATGCCTTTAGTTCATCAAGATGTTCTTCGCTGTCCTCTCCCCAATTATCGTTATTAAGCCATAATAAGGAATTATTTTTTCCAATTATTACAATACTGCCATCTATCCATTCACTTTCATGATATTCTGTGATATGGATATTATAAACTCCAATAAAACGTAAGATTACGCCTTTTTTCATAGTATCATATTTTAAAAACATTTCTGTCATATTTTTAACTGGAATATGTTCTATTTTTTCAATTCGAAAATCATGAAATTCCCAGTTGCAATTTAAAAAGTTATTTACTCCATCTGTTGTTTTTTCTACTTCATACCATATAGCCATTTTTATTTTTTCTCGTTTATATTAGTGATAGATTTGTTTTAAGTTAAGAGGTGCGGAGGAATAAACAAATGCTGCATATCTACTTTTTCTAAGGTTAAAAGTTTTATTTTTTTATCAATTCCTCCGCCATATCCGGTTAGATTTCCATTGGCTCCGATTACTCTATGGCAGGGGATAATAATAGAAATTGCATTGTGCCCGACTGCACCTCCTACCGCTTGTGCGGACATTTGAGAAATTCCTTTTTGACGGGCGATTTCTTTTGCAATTTCTCCATAAGTAATGGTTTTTCCATAGGGTATTGTCTGCAGGATTTTCCAAACTGTAAGCCGAAAAGGGGTGCCTGTAATATGCATAGGCGGAAGGAAGTCCGGTTCTTTTCCTGAAAAATAGATTGCCAGCCATTCTTTTGTCTGTTTAAGAATAGCGGTGTCTTTTTCAGTGTAGTTATTTCCTAAATAGGAAAGTTCATACATTTCTTTATTAAACCATAGTCCGGTTAGACCGATTTCATCGGCGGTTAGGAGAATCTCACCGATAGGAGAATGACAATGATTAAAATATTGCATTTAAGAATCCTTTCATTAAATGATGTTGCCGAAAGCAGGTTTACAGGGTTATTCATTAATATGTATAAAGAAAGAGTCCGTTTTTTCGGACAGCTTCTTGAGAAACTGAAGTTTATAACTGTTACAAATTTTTTAATAAGATAATTTCTAAAGGTTCATCAGGCAGCAATAAAGAGCCACAATCGACATATCCGATTTTTCTATAAAAAAATTGTGCCTGCTCATTAGATTGTGTGGAGGTTAAAACCATTTTATAGTTGTTTTTCAGCATTTCTTTTTCCCAAAAGTTCACCAGTTGACTTCCATAACCCTTTTTTCTATAATTTTCTAAAAAATATAACATATTTATAAAGGGAATCGCATCCCAGAATAAATTAAAACGTAACCATCCGATAAAGCTGTTATTATGAAACATGATTAAAATTTTTTTTGTGTTTATACAATTTCTTAGTTCAGTTGAGGAAATGTGTGTATCATAGTTGCTTAATAATTCAAAATCATTTTCATTAGCATAACGAATCATATTTATAGTATTCCTCCAATATCTTTATTAAATTAATTATAGCATGTAATCACTGTTGTATCAACCAGCTTTTGTGGAACCTATGGAAGCAATTTTTTCTGAAAGGAATGGGTTTATTTAAGTGTAAAATTAAAATAAATTACTTTTTTATAAAAATGATCAGTTAGTATTAAGATTCTGTGATATAATGATAAATAAAAATTAGTATTTTTGATTTGTATAAATACAATAAAGATAGGTTAAAAAGAAATTTTAAGAAGATATTACCGGCAGATACCATAGAAAGCGAGGTGATACCATGCTGCATATAGCGATTTGTGATGACAATAAAGCGGCTGTTCAAGCCCATAAGGAAATGGCGGAGATTTGTCTAAAACAATGCAAAAGTGCAGGTGAAATAGAGGTTTACACTGCCAGCAGCAATTTACTTTATGATATTATAGAAGATCAATTCTTTTTTGATCTCATTCTACTCGATATAGAGATGCCGGAAAATACAGGTATGGAGATTGCGGAAAAAATTAAGCCATATCTGCCAAATGTAAAAATTATTTTTATTACTTCTCATATAGAGTATGCAATAGATGCTTTTGAGCTATCGGTTTTTCGATATGTTCCAAAGGCAGAAGTAGAAAAACGTCTCTTTGCTGCCATACAAGATGCTATAAAATTAATTGAATTAGAAGACGGAAAAACCTATATAATTCAGACAAGCAGCCGTTTAGAAAAGATTCCATATCGAGAGATTTACTATATTGAACGTGATGGAAAAAATGCCAGCATTACTGCTGCAAAAGGAGTATCAAAAGTACGCAAAAGTCTGCAGCAGGTACATCAGGAGCTAAATGCAGAGGAATTTATCTACATTGATCGGGGGTGTATTGTAAATTTAATACATATCATGCAGATTAAAGACAGTATGGCAGTTTTAAAAGACGGGAAAGCACTCCCAATCAGCCGTTCTCATTTACAGGAAGTGAAAGAACAGTTGAACCATTATTGGGGGACACATATATGAGAAACTTTTTTATTTTATTTTCCAATATTGCAGCTGGAAATATAAGAACGATGCTGGGTCTGTTTTTTATTTTTCGTCTGCTCTTAGCTAAAAAACCGGCTAAAAACCGTATCATAGCCGCAGCAGCTGGTGCAACAGTCATTTCTGTTGTACAATCTATAGCAGGAGTATCTGAGTTCTTTCGTATAGCAGCAGAAGCTGCTTGGATTGCTGTATGTGCAGGCTGTTTTCGGGGGACAGAGGTCAGAATCAGTCTGTTTATCGGAATTTTTTTTGAAATAGCTGTTTCTTTTTGGCAATTTTTAATTTCGGCATGGCTGGGGGTATTATTCCATTCCGCAGGGTTTCTTGACTTTTCTACAAGAAACGGTCAAATTTCGGTTTGGCTGCTTTATACACTATTGCTTGCTGTCTTTTTATATAGCTGGAACCGTCCCAATTTAACATCAAAAGAAGCGTTTCGCTTGGTATCTGTTCTAGCTGTAACAGGCTTTGTAGCAGTTATTACATTATCACAGCAGACAATACTTATTATTGCAGATGATACACTGGAAATGTGGAGAATCTTATCTGTTATATTAATGATGTCTGTTTTAGTATTCTATATAAATCGGCAATATGAAGTAGAAAAAGAACTTGCAAGATTAAAATCCGAGCAGACCGAGTTGTTAGAACGAGACTATACTACTTTAAATCATGCCTATGGAATCAATGCCAAGTTATTTCACGATTTCCACAATCATATCGGTGTACTGCATCAGCTTCTTTCTTCTAAAAAAATAGAAGAAGCCCTGCAGTATATAGAGGAACTTCAGGCTCCGATACAAGAGATAACCGATACCAGATGGACAGGTGATGAAACGATTGATTATCTAATTAATAGTAAAGCAGCAGTAGCCAAAGAACATGCTGTGCAGTATCAGATACAAGTGGAATTTCCCAGCCGTACAAACTTAAAAAGGGCAGATTTATGTGCAATTTTAGGGAATCTTTTAGATAATGCATTAGAAGCGGCACAGCAGATACCAGAGCAGGAAGAACGGTTTGTTCGGCTGACAATTCGCCGTATTAATCAAATGTTAGTAATAAAAGTAGAAAATAGCTTTCAATGTTTGCCTGTTAAAAGAGACGGCAGTCTCAAAACATCAAAAGAGGACAACGGACTGCATGGATGGGGATTAAAAAGTGCTCAGACGGCTGCAGAAAAATATGATGGCATCCTGCAGACTTCTTATACCAATCATACATTCCAAACAGTTGTTACGTTATCCTATCAGGGTATATCCATTCCATAATATAGATTCCATCGTTTAAGCTGTAAAGCATCTTTTATGCGGTACAGCTTTTTTCGTGGTCAAAAACCTGCCGATTGCGGACATTTCTGAAAAGTCTTTTTTTTTAAGCTATAATAAGAACAACATAAAGAATACCATACATTAGGGAGGAAAAATAATGAGGCATATTTATATTCGTGGAATTATGGGTTTGGTTTGGCTGGCAGCAGTGATAGTAAGCGGGTTATCCGGCAATTTTGAAATGGCGGTTCTCTATGGTATTTTAAGCGGAGTATTTTTATATTCTGCTTATATAACATGGAAAAAAGAAAAATACAGCAGAGGAGGCAAATAAAATGGAAGCTTCTTTTTTTACAATAAAACATTTAAATGCATGGTACAGCAGAGAAAAAATGGTACTTTCCGATGTTTCGTTAGAATTAAAGGAGCAGGAAGTGGTGGGATTAATTGGGCTGAATGGAGCCGGAAAAACAACATTTCTAAAAGTACTATCCGGTTTATTTTCGAATTTTCATTCGAAAGGCATCTGGTTTTCTAATCGATTGGTCAATCTGAGAGGAGAGGACTTTAAAACCTGCCGCTATACCGTATTTGATGAGGATCATTCTTTTCAGTATTTTACATTTCAGGAATATCTGACCTATGTTTTTTCTGCTTATGGAAAAGAATTGCCGGATCTATCAGAACTTATAAAAGGGTTTCATTTTGAAGAGAATAGAGATATTTTATTAAAAGATCTGTCAACCGGAAGCCGAAAAAAAGTATTTTTAATTACCGCATTTGCATTAAAACCAAGGCTGCTTTTTCTTGATGAGCCGGTCAATGGATTGGATTTTGAAAGCACAGAATATTTATATCAGCAGGTAGCAGAGTATAAAAAATATGGAACGATTCTGTTTTCTTCTCATATTTTAGAAAGCATTACATTGACTTCTGATCGGGTACTGGTTTTAGAAAAAGGAACGATTCAAAAGAGATTTGAAAAAGGAGAAATTTATGCTGCAGATATTCGGGAGGCGTTGCACTATGAGAATACGATATAAGGTTTTTGCAAAAAAACTATTTGGGGCAAACTATGAAAAATTAATACAGACTTCTTTAATTTATTTTATTGTATTTTTGGGGCTTTACCTTGCTGATTTTAAAATACAGATAGCCTCTTTTATGTTCTATTTTCTTATCAGCACGTTTACGGCTGGTACCATGTGGCAGACCCTTTCTTCAGAAGATAACGCTGCCGATATGCAGCATATCGTTATGCTGCCTTTTTGTAATAGAAAATTGGTTTTTTCTTATATAACTGCATTAGGAATCGATACGATTTTTACAAAGACCATAGCCCTTTTTTCTGTTTTATTGGCTGTGTCGAATCCAACTGTTACAGAAATCTTTGGAAGTATTCTCTGTGCAGTCAATGCTGTTTTTATGACAGCAGCCATTTATTTGATTAAAAAGTATTGGTGCGGTGTTTGGACAGTTGTTGTAATAGCGATTATTTTGTTTTTAAGAAAAGATTTTTATATAATACCGCTGCTGGTTTTAAATGGGATGTTTTCTGTTCTGCTTTTACAAAATGCAGACGGATATAGATTTTATTGCCAAAAAAAGGAAAAGAATGATACAATACGGAGACAGAGATATGGTTCTATAGGGAGGTATTTCTTTCGGTATTTAAACTATCATAAAAATTATATGATGAATATTGTCGCTCTGTGGGGAATTGCTTGTGTATTGCCGATTTTCTTTGAACAGATAGAAAGCTGGTTTGCGGTTTCTTTTAGTTTCGCTATCCTGTCATTTAATACTCCTATTTGTATTTTGCTCTCCTGCGATCGGGATTTTGAGCAAGCAGTGCGTTTTCTTCCTGGTCAGAAAAAGGCATTTGCAGTTCCTTATGGGATGTTTATTTTTTTATGTAATCTAACTGCAGATATTGTTTTTCTCTGCAGTTTTCAGATTCAAAAAGGGGGTATTAGTCTGCTGATGGCTGCTGGTGCGGTTTTCTTTGCTTTACAAAGTGCAATCGCTTCTGTTTTATTAGAATGGTTTTATCCTATTCGAAATTGGAAAACGGAGAGTGATCTTTGGCATCATCCACGAAAGTATATTGTTCCAGCAATTATGCTTTTGCTTGTGGGAGCAGTTGGAATATTGCCGATATTAATGCCAGTATTGCTGATTTTGCTGGCTGTTGAGGTTGCTGGGATTATGAGGAAGTAGCGAAGCGGATTGCGAATATCCGATTTGACTTTATCAGCAAATATATTTAAGATGGCAGAAATTTCGGTTTTGTTATATAATGATATTTGCTAACCGTTTTTTCTTCTATTGTCAGATAAAAAATGATATAGATATAAAATTTCTGATATATAATCGAAAAACTTTTTAAATTATCTAAAAATCAAAAGAGAAATCTTGGAAAAAGAAAAAAGGAGATTTCATAATGAATAAAATTTTATTAGTGGAAGATGATGCAGAGATTAGTACTATGCTGAAAAATTTTTTAATAACGGAACAGTATGAAGTGGTAACCGCATTTGACGGAGAAAGTGCCTGTAAAAAATTTTTTTCCGATACCTTTAGTCTGGTTTTATTAGATCTGATGATACCCAAGATAAGCGGGATAGAGGTAATGGGCAGAATCCGAGAACACCACACTGTTCCGATTATTATTATATCGGCAAAAGATACCGATTCTGATAAAACGTTAGGACTGGGATTGGGAGCAGATGATTATATTACAAAACCATTTTCTGTAGCAGAAGTTTTGGCACGGATTAAGGCAAATATTAGAAGAAGTACACAATATACCATAGGTGCCGCTATGCAACAGGAGATATTAAAAAAAGGGGATCTGATTATGAATCTAAATGAGTATTCTGTAACAAAGAATGGCAGCAAAATAGAGCTTACCACCAAAGAATTTGAGATTTTAAAATTGCTGCTGTCAAATCCCAAAAAAGTCTATACAAAAGAACAGATTTATTCACTTGTCTGGAAAGATGCTTATTTTGATGATGAAAATGCGGTAAATGTTCATATCAGCAGATTAAGAAACAAGATAGAAGAAAATCCCCGCAAGCCACAGTATATTGTTACGGTATGGGGAATTGGTTATAAGTTGGGAGACAAAAGAGATGAATGAGAGAACGATAGTATTATTTCAGGGTATTGTTATTTTAGTGCTCTTTTCTATTATTTTCTATCAGAGGTTTGTCTTTCGCAGAGGAATCCAGACAAAACTGAGGCAGATTAATAAAAAATTAGAGGAAATCTTAGAAACGGACAGCGATGAAAAGATTATGATTTTTACAGAAAATCCCGTTCTAATGGATCTGGGTTCCCAGATCAACCGCCTGCTGTTAAGCCGTCAGAAAATAAAAGCCGATTTTAGAAGAGAGGAGATCTCTTCTAAAAAAATGCTGTCTAATATATCCCATGATATGAAAACACCATTGACTGTAATATTGGGCTATCTAGAAATTATGTGTCTGAATGGTGCCAATCATGAGATGCTGAAAAAGGCAGAAACAAAAGCAAAACAGGTAATGGAGCTAATCAATCAGTTTTTTACATTAGCAAAAATAGAAGCCGGAGATATGGATATTACTCTGTGTAAAATAAATATTTGTGAGGTATGCAGAGAAAATGTTTTGGAATTTTATGAGATTTTACTGCAGAAAGAATTTAAAGTAGAACTGTCTATTCCAGAGGAAGCGATTTTTGTACAGGGTAATCAGGAAGCACTTCAAAGGATTTTATCTAATTTATTGTCCAATGTAATACGCTATGGCAGTGATGGAAACTATCTGGGGATTTTTTTGCATCAGGATCAAAATAGTGTATGGATTGATGTAGTAGATAGGGGAAAAGGGATTCAATCCGAATTTGCAAATAATGTATTTGACAGGCTGTATACAATGGAGGACTCCAGAAACCGGGAAATACAGGGAAACGGTCTGGGACTGACAATTGCAAAAAACCTGGCTGTTCAATTAGGGGGAGATTTGATTTTAAAAAGTATACCAAATGAAAAGACAACGTTTCGTTTAAAATTAAAGAAAATAAGTTATGAAGTCGAAATCTTCAGCGAAAGAAATTTGTAAGAATTTATCAAGAGTTTTGAAAATCTATCTCACTATAATGGAATTCATCAAGAAAAGAAAAAGGAGGTAAAACATGTCTTATATTTTACAAACAAACCATCTTGGGAAAATAATAGATGGAAAAGAATTAGTAACAGATGTAAATATCCATATCAAAAAGGGTGAGATTTATGGATTTTTAGGACCAAACGGAGCAGGAAAAACTACAGTAATGAAAATGATTACAAATCTTTGGAAACCGACAAGCGGTACCATTACACTATTTGGAAAGCTGCTAGAGCCGACTTCTTATGAAGTACTGAACCGTATAGGAAGTATTATTGAATTTCCTACGTTTTATGAACATCTAAGCGGAAAAGAAAATTTAAAACTCCATTGTGAGTATATGGGATATTATCATAAAGGCAGTATAGAGGAAGCTTTGGAGCTATTGTATCTGACAGAGGCAGCAGATAAACCGGTAAAAAGTTATTCTCTGGGGATGAAACAGCGTTTAGGAATAGCCCGTGCGATATTGTGCAGACCGGAATTTGTAATACTTGATGAACCGACAAACGGATTAGATCCTGCAGGAATGAAACAGATTCGAGATCTGTTTCAGATGCTCTGTACAGAGTATGGCATGACATTTATGATTTCCAGTCATCTTCTCTCTGAGGTAGAAAGTATTGCCCATATGGTTGGAGTGATTCATCGTGGAAAACTAATACAAGAAATTTCTATAAAAGAAATTTCAGAGACAAATATGACTTATATTGAACTTCAGGCAGAAGAAGTAAAAAAAGCAGCTTATGTGCTGGCAGATAAAATGCAGTTAAGCAATTTTAAAATTTTGGACGATTCAAAGATCCGCATCTATGAGAAGGGTGTCTCTGTACAGAAAATTTCAAAAGAACTGATGATGCAGAATATTGAAATTTCTTCTATTTATCAGCATACTAAGACATTGGAAGATTATTTTTTAGAGGTAACCAAAGAGGAGGAAAGAGGATGTTAAAACTAATAAAATTGGAGTGGAAAAAAAATCAGATTGGGAAATATATTCGGGGAGCAGTGATTATGGCGGGACTGCTTTTGCTGTTTGTTTTTGCTTTGGCATTTTTAGGAATTGCGAATGATCCAGACGGAACATTAGATGCAGCACCCGGCACGGAGGTAATTTCAGCACCGATTGAATTATTTACCAGTATGGCATTTCTTATTTATACCAGTGTGATGCTTGCTTCTTTTATTGTAAGTGCATATAAAAATAAAACAATGAATTTAATGTTTTCTTATCCGATTAAACGGCAGAAACTATTGGTTTCTCAAATGATGGCAGTTTGGCTGTTTAATGTGACAGCACTTACTTTTACAAAACTGCTTATTTATAGTTGTATTTTTATAACAGCAGGGTTTATGGATTCCTCCTTTGTGATAGATTTTCAGATAGGAAGTTTTGGGTTTTATATTCAGCTGATTTTAAAATCTGTTGTAATAGTAAGCATGAGTTTTATTGCTTTGTTTGTAGGAATGGCTATGAAATCTTCAAAAGCAACGATGGTTACATCATTTTTATTAATTTTTCTTACACAGGCAAATATCGGGGATTTTACAATGGCAGGCAATGCTTTGTTTCCGGCTATTTTAACAGTCATTTCAGTTGTTTTTGCTGTTTTGGCAGTGTATCATGTGGAAGATAAGGATTTGATATAAAAGGAAAAAAGTAAATTCTGTAGGGAGTGAAAAGAAAAATGAAAGTAAAATATAGAATAATTGTGTTATTATTAATTGGAACGATAGCATTAAGCGGCTGTACTCAAAAGACAGATAGTAATTCTGTATCAGAGAGTAGTGAGACAGAAGAAGCTGCAATAGAATCTAATATAGACGATATCCTTTATATTGGGGAGTATCTCGATTCTGTTGTAGAAGAACCAAACCTTGAGATTGCGAAGGGGGAGGATGGAAACTATTTGGTACAGATTGGAATTTATCGTTTGACATTATTAACGGACGGAGTGGGGGAATTGACAGCGGAGGGGCTCCGCTTTACGGCGACAGACGCTGCAGGAAATCCAATCAGTGGAATAATAACGGTTGAAGGGAAGACAGCAACTGTTACGTTTACTGACTCCACATGGGAATATTTAGAAAATGGTTCTGCGTTTACTTATGTAAAATCTTCGGATACCCCAAATCGTTTGGACGAATAATGTTTGCTAGTTGGGCTGTTTGAGGAGTAATAAAATTTATTTTTGCTATTTTGGGAAAGGATAATTAGACAAGAGATCGGTAAAATAAAATTAGATTAAAGAATAGAAAGATTTATAAGAACTTTTAGATTTTCGAGAGAGACTCTGAAAGTTTTTATTTTTGTTTGTGAAGTAATAAAAGCTTTTCAAAATCAGAAAACTATGATGATAAAAAAGGCAGATCCGCTGAAAAAAAATTTTAATGGAATAAATGAAACTTTTTTGATAGAAGAAAAATCTAAATAAATAGAAGGGTATAGAGGAGGTGAAGGTATTGCACTTTTTTTTCGAAAAAAAAGAAAAAACAAAAAAGAAAGAAAGAGAGAAGCAGGATTTAATAGAAGCAATTATTTTGGAAAAGTATCAGCAGTACTATCGGCTTGCCTATAGCTATGTGCACAATGAGGCAGATGCGAGCGATATTGTACAAAATGGGGCTTATAAGGCACTGCGGAGCAGTTATACTTTAGAGCAGGTTCAATATGCGGAAACCTGGGTTTATCGGATTATGTTAAATGAATGTTTTCAGTATTTAAAGCGGCCATCTGTTCTTTCTTATGAAGCGGTTCAGGAAGAGAATGGAATAGAAACAGAAGTGACAGAAGATCCGGATCAAAATTTAGATTTGCAGAGAGCATTGGAAACACTTTCCGATCGAGATAGAGTGGTGATAATATTGAAATATTTTGAGGATAAAAAATTAGAGGAAATTGCAGATATTCTTGAAGAAAATGTAAGTACCGTAAAGAGCAGGCTATATCGCAGTATAAAAAAGCTGCGGATGATTCTTTCAGAGGAAACGAATGAAACTTCATATAATTTAAAAAGTGAAACGGGCGGGTGATAGGATGAATCAAAATTTTTCTAAAATAAAAAATCAGAATGAAAAATGGAAAGAAAGGCAGGAAGAGGCAGATCATAAATTAAAAGAAGAACTTCAATTATTAAAAAGAGAGTATCAAAAGCCAGAGATGTCAAAAGAACAGTTTAAAAATTTACAGGTTAGAATACAGGAGGCAAAGGAAATGGGAAAAAGAGAACAGAGAAAAAAGATAGGATTAACTGCAGCGGCAGCCGCAATAGGAATGATTTTAATTCTGCCAAATACTTCGGCAGGAATTGCACATGCAATGGGACAGATTCCGATTATTGGACAATTGGTAAAGGTGGTAACATTTCGAGATTATCAATATGAAACCGACAGACATATGGCGAATATTAGTGTCCCAGAGATAAAATTAGAAGAAACTGTAGAAAATAGTGAGATACAGGAGAAGTTGGAACGTACAAAGGATGAAATTAATGCAGAAATTCAAAAGATTACAGATCAGCTGGTAGAAGAGTTTGAGGCTCATTTAGAGGAGAAAGAAGGCTATCAGGATATCTTAGTTAAAAGTGAGGTACTGGCAACAACAGAAGACTATTTTACATTGAAGCTAATCTGTTATCAGGGAGCCGGAAGTGGCTATCAGTGGAATTATTATTATACGATTGATTTGAATACAGGTGAACGATTGAAATTAAAGGATATTTTTCTTGAGGGATCGGATTATATCACTTTAATCAGTGAAAATATTAAAGAACAGATGCAGGCACAGATGTTGGAAGATGAGGGAGTTTATTATTGGCTGAATGATGAGATTGAGGAGTGGAATTTTAAGAGTATTACGGAGGAGACTTCTTTTTATTTAAATGAGAAGGGAAATGTGGTGATTGGATTTGATGAAGGAGATGTAGCTCCTATGTATATGGGAACCGTGGAGTTTGAAATACCAAGGGAGATATTGCAGGATATTTTAAAATAAATCAGATTGGAAGAGGGATGCCAGAATGGGAAATAATTGTTTCTTACTTTCCGAAGAGCGGAACAGCAGGAAGGGATTGTTTCCCTATTCTGGCTGTCTTTTTCTGACTGGAGTTTCTGGATGCTCCTTGTATTCATTTATAGAGGGATTAATTATCATTAGGATTTTTTTGGAGTTGTTCAAATAGAGATTGACTTTTTTTATGCTGCGTATTAGAATAAATTTTAAATTTGTTGTTATATCGTGACTGGTTTTTATTCTGCTGGATGTTAGAGGAATAGAGAGCAGATATTTTATTTTTTAGAGGAGATGTAATATGTTTAGAGAGATGCGTAGAGAAAAACAGGCATTATCTTTGCAGGAAACGGCTGCTGTTTTACATAGGGGAATGTCAGGAGTTTTGGCTTTGTCAGGAGATAATGATTATCCTTATGCTGTTCCGATTAGTTATGTATATGATGGGGAGAAGATATATTTTCATTGTGCAAAAAGTGGTCATAAATTGGATGCAATTCAAAGAAATGCAAAGGCATCATTTTGTGTAATTGATCAGGATAAGATTGTTCCAGAGAACTATACGACTTGTTTTAGAAGTGTGATCGTTTTTGGACGAATACAGGTGGTAGAAGAGGAAGAAAGAAAGCGGGCTGCGATTGAAAAGCTGGCAGTGAAATATGCACCAGAAGATACCGCTATTAGACGTGAAAGTGAAATTAATCGAGCATGGCAGTCTTTTTGTATACTTGAAATGATGATTGATTGTATGACGGGAAAAGAAGGGATTGAGCTTGTGAAAGAAAGAGATAAAACTACGTGATAAAGTACTGATTTTTAAGTTTTTGTGCAGCAGATCTGTGTGATATAACACAGATCTCTTATTTTTAATTGGTAAATAGAGAGTAGTAAGAGAATAGCAGA
>CAJUEI010000044.1:7163-20603 GCA_910585255.1 uncultured Lachnospiraceae bacterium | reverse complement strand
CCGTTCCGTCCGGTAGGATAGACCTAGATTCAGAAGTCTTAGAGCTTCTGCTTTTCGGAGAGCGGAACAGCATACACCTAATGTACTCCGGCGTCCTCTTTATCCAATCCTCCTCCGCTTTCTCTCATAATATACCAAACAGCCAAAGAAAACAACACTGACAAATGATATCCCTATTCCAGCCTTCAGTCCATAAGGAAAATATCGAAATTCAATCTGATGCTGTCCTTTTTCTACTTCAAAAGCAAGAAATGCATCTTTAAAAGCAAACGTTTCCGCTTTTACCCCATCTATCATAACAGTCCAGCCCTTTTCATAAGGAATTGTTGTAAACAAAACACGATCCGTTTTTGCATTTACAAAAGCACGAATATGCGTATCATCATATTCTGATACTTCCATACACCGTTCTTTAATAATATTATAAAAGTCATTCATATTATTTGTGTTTAAAGCATAAACATACCCCTGAATGGTACTTTGTTCATTTGCAGATAATTGGATTGTAGTCCCTGCTGTACAATATCCCAGATCAAAAATATATTTCTGCTTAACACTGGAAAAGCTTTTTGAATCACTGGTTCCGTCTAATTTATCATAAGTAACGCCAAAACTTTCCCCACTGGAAGTAATATAAGCATAAATATGCTGATCCGTTTCTACTTCTATTGTAATTTTATTTTCTGATATCGTATGTTCAACCGCAGAAAAGAGCGGTGATATATTAGCAGACAGCTCAGCAAAACTATTTTGTACACTAAAAGGGTTAGAAGAACTCATAGTCCAGTTTTCTTCCAAATCGGACGGTACTAAGAATCCTAAAGATAATGCATATTTATTTTTATAAAGATTCATAGTATCTTCTTTTGTAACTAAAGTACGCAGATCTGTTTCTTCCTTTTCTGAAGCAGACAGTACATATTTTATATTAAAGATTGCTTCCACAAAGGGAGTTGCACCATAATAGGCATAGGAGTTGGTAGACTTTTCTCCTCCTAAACTACTTAAAAATGCACTGACTCCAGAATTGGCGGTAGAAGAGAACAAAGACATCCCATGATAATGACTCCATGCAGCATCATTTTTAGAACGCCGTTTTAACTTTTCAATACGATAAAAAGAAGCATTTCCTTCTAATTCAGAAGCAGTTTCCACTAGAGAGGTAATAGCGGAATTATCGGTAACATAAGAATTGCGTCCGGTTGTATTCACGCTGGTAGCGGTTGTATTAACAAAGGCTTCTACCGTCACCAGTACAAGGAAAATTTCATAGCAGACCAATTTTGGAAGTCTGCCGCTGCGTGTGATTCCAAAATAAATTGCATAGAGTGCCAAAAAGGCAAGACTTACATAGACAATATAATAAGGATAGGAATCCCCTGCAAAGATCTCTTCTATAACTAGAAAAAGTATGGTACAGCCTCCTAAAGTAGTATAAATTTCTTTATTACTGTAATCTTTTATATCTTTTAGCCCCTCGTAGGACATAACAAGCAGAAGAAAATTAAAGATAAAACTTTGCCGGCATGGAAGGCTGTTCGGAAAGTGAAAGCCATGCCAGATATAGTTTGGAATATTTAAGTTAAAACTTAGATAAAAAACAGCCAATAGAAAAAATTTTCCTATTTTTTCCTTGGTATTGGTTTTTGGGTTCATAGCATAAAGCGGCACCAGCAAAAAGATAATCATTCCGCAGTAGATATTCGGTTCATGTGCGGAGAAGATAGCTGGATCTACCATAATAAGCTGCCGGGATATCATTTCTAAAATAGAAAAATACCGGGTAAAAGAACTTGGAAAATTAAAATCTCCCGAAGCGGTTAGCTTTAGGGCAAAGTATTCTGGTACCAGCAGACATGCTGCAAATCCTCCTGCAAGGGCAGAATACAGAGCAAAACGACCGCATTTTTTTAAAAGATTTGGGAGGATAGGAG
The DNA here is from genome assembly GCA_910585255.1 of uncultured Lachnospiraceae bacterium. Taxonomy (GTDB): domain Bacteria; phylum Bacillota; class Clostridia; order Lachnospirales; family Lachnospiraceae; genus MGBC114844. The sequence goes on along the minus strand of CAJUEI010000044.1, from coordinate 18,669 downwards.
CAGAGAATATATCTGGCTGTGTGCAGATCTGCAGAATAAAATAAAGGATACAAAAGATACATACCATAATGGCAATATAATAATTAGACAAAATACAAAGTCCAAGTGTAATACAGTATAAATATCCCTGTTTTCCCTGTACCAGCCATTCTAATCCAAGCATAATCAACGGGAAAAGCCAAATGCAGTCTAACCACATTAAGTTCCAGCTATAGGCACAGATATAGGCAGATAGAGAGTAAAAAACAGAAAGAGCAACTGCAGAAACAGAACGGATGTTAAAGTGTTTATTTATGTAGTAAGTAAACGTAACACCGCTGAGACCGACTTTTATAAAGATAAAGATGCTCATTACTTCAATTAAAACTGTCTGTGGAATAAAGAGCAGCAGCCAGTTAAAAGGAGTGGCGAGGTAATAGGCAAAAAGGGCAACAAAATTTACTCCCATACCGATATCCCAAGAGTATAGAAGGCTTTCCCCATTTTGCAGTTTATCTAAAAGAGCAGCATGGAATGGTGCATATTGGTGGTACATATCGCTTCTTAAGAAACATTGTTCGCCGAAGGGATAGACTCCACGGATAATATAGATTAAAAAAAGAATAAATATCGGCAAAAAAAAGGCAAGCAGATAATCTTTTTTAGGGCGGAAATCGAATTTTTTGATAGAAAAATGTCTCATAAAGTCCTCCTCAAGTAACGCTTCGAACAATTATCGGGTATTACTTTTTAAAGATAAATAATTTACTAAAAATATAATTGGCAATTACAACAAATACATTGGAAACCAGTTTGGCAATGGACTTATTCATAGTAAAAATTTCTACAGCAAGTGCCATAAAGCCTAGATCGAACAATCCTGAGATAATCCGACAGGCTACAAAAGAAGAAAGTTCTTTTGTAATGACTTCTTTTTTCCAGCTTTTGCTTTCAAATACAAAGAGTTTATTAGTAATATAAGCGAACATAACAGCCAGTATCCATGCAATTAAGGTAGCAATTAAATAGTGGATATGAACAAGGCTGCAAAGTTCAAATACGGCATAATTAACAATAGTAGTTAAGATTCCGAAAATTAAATAGGATATGGTTTCTCGGTTTATAAATTTATTCCATAGTGCTTGTATCATAGTTTTCCTCATTTCTGTGTGAATATTCATCAGCAGCTTTCGAAACTGCTGCATGTTTTTTGGGCAGATTGGTCTCTTTTATCAGATAGATTGGGCGATCTTTTGCTTCCATATAGATATGCCCGATATATTCACCTAAGATGCCGATTGAGAGTTCCATAATACCGCCCAGAAATAGTACCGCACATAGGGTAGTTACATAACCGGGAACATCAATGCCGAAAATTAATGTTTGTATTAGTGTAATGACGATATAGATAAAGGCAAAGAAAGAAATAATACATCCCATTGTGGATACCAGACGCAACGGTGCAATCGAAAAAGCCGTAATTCCATCAATTGCATATTTAAACAGTCCCCAAAAACTCCATTTGCTCTTTCCGGCAGGGCGCTCTACATTTTCATAGGGAAGCCATTTGGTGCGATAACCTACCCAGGCAAAGATACCCTTTGAGAAGCGCTGTACTTCAGAAAGCTCTAAAATGGAATCCACCATTTGGCGGGACATAATTCGAAAATCTACGGCATTTTGTTCCATTTTTACATCGGTAAAGCGGTTGCTGATTTTGTAAAAAATACGGGAAAATGCACTTCGGATTTTGGACTCACCTTTTCTGGAAAGCCGCATAGCAGCACAGCAGTCATAGCCCTCTTTTACTGCTTCAATCATAGTGGGAATCAGTGCTGGAGGATGTTGTAAATCGGCATCCATAACAATAATATAATCTGCTACAGTGTGTTTTAAACCGGCATAGATGCCGGCTTCTTTTCCGAAATTTCTAGAAAAGGACAAATAGCTGATATGGGGATGTGATGCAGCAAGTTCCCGTAAAATAAATAGGGTTTTATCGCGGCTTCCATCGTCAATAAATAGATAACGAAACTGATAATCCTCTATGGTATCTAGTATTTTTTGAGTTTCTTGGTAAAACATGTGCAATACCTCTTCCTCATTGTAGCATGGGACAACGATATCCACTGTTTTTTTCTGGTATTTCATTGTTTAATTCCTTCCAAATTCCGATAAAACCAAGCCTTTGTTGCGGTCTAAAGTCATACCAACACTCCAGCTATTAATAAATAATAGTAATGGATTTCCTTTTAGATCCTGGATTTTTTTCATATCAGAGGTTCCTATAATCTGATCGATTGGGAATTCTTCTGGGTGTTCAATCCAGCGGATATGTTCATATGGGAGCGGCTCTAAACGGATTTCTACATTATATTCATTTTCCAAGCGATATTTTAAAACTTCAAACTGCAGTACACCTACGACTCCTACAATAATTTCTTCCATACCGCTGTTGATTTCCTGAAAGATCTGGATTGCACCTTCTTGAGCAATTTGGAAGATGCCTTTGACAAATTGTTTTCGTTTCATGGTATCAAGCTGACGAACTCTTGCAAAGTGTTCCGGTGCAAAAGTCGGAATTCCTTCAAATTGAAATTTATTGGAAGGAGTGCAGAGTGTGTCGCCAATGGAGAAGATACCGGGATCGAATACCCCGATAATATCACCGGCATAGGCTTCATCAATTACTTTTCTTTCCTGTGCCATTAACTGCTGCGGCTGGGAGAGACGGAGTTTTTTATTGCCCTGTACATGATAGACTTCTTTGTCGGAATCAAATTTACCGGAGCAGATCCGCATAAATGCAATGCGGTCACGGTGTGCTTTGTTCATATTTGCTTGAATTTTAAAAACAAAGGCAGAAAAATTTTCATCTAATGGATTGATTTCTCCTATATCGGATCTTCTTGAAAGAGGAGAAGAAGTCATATTTAAAAAGTGTTTTAAAAAGGTTTCTACTCCGAAGTTTGTTAAGGCGGATCCAAAGAAAACGGGAGAAAGTTCTCCTTTGTCTACCAAATCTTGTTGGAATTCGGTACTGGCACCATCTAAAAGTTCGATTTCTTCTAAAAGAGAAGATTTTGCCGTTTCTCCTATATAAGCAGTAAGATCAGGGTCAGTAATGTCTAATTCGATTTCAGTTCCTTCTTTGGTGCCTTTTTCTGTATCGGAAAAAAGCATTACTTTTTTTGTATTGCGATCATAGACGCCTTTAAAATTTTTGCCGGAGCCGATTGGCCAATTAATCGGACAGGTAGCAATGCCTAGTTCTTTTTCAATTTCATCTAATAGATCAAAGGTATCGTTTGCATCTCGATCCATTTTGTTGATAAAGGTGAAGATAGGGATATGCCGCATAACACAAACTTTAAAGAGTTTTCTGGTCTGTGCTTCGACTCCTTTTGAACCGTCAATTACCATTACTGCAGAATCAGCAGCCATTAGGGTGCGGTAGGTATCTTCTGAGAAATCCTGATGTCCTGGGGTATCTAAAATATTGATACAATAGTTGTTATAGTTAAATTGTAATACAGATGAGGTGACAGAGATTCCTCTTTCTTTTTCAATTTCCATCCAATCGGATACGGCATGTCTGGCGGTTGCTTTTCCTTTTACTGAACCAGCCAGATTGATCGCACCGCCATAGAGCAGGAATTTTTCAGTTAGAGTAGTTTTACCGGCATCTGGGTGCGAGATAATGGCGAAGGTCCTTCGCCTGGTTATTTCATCTGTTAATTGAGACACGATGCTCCTCCTAAAATTTATCAATATCTATTGAATTTGTTTTATTTTACAAATATGTTTTATTATAGTAAGTAGAAAACAAATTTATTCTATCCTATGTGTACAAGGTTGTCAAGGGAAATTAATTGTGGATAAGGGGGAAGGGAGGATTTGTTTTGAGGGAGGATGTTATAATATTAGGAAAGAAGAACCGCCACTTTTTTGTATGTTTGGATCGTTTGCTAAACTTGGTTTTCCAGAACATCATTTTGAGCGGCGGTTTTTGATATTGCTGTTTTACTATTTTGCTATTGATTTAAAGATAATATTTTTTATATGTATATAAATAAATTAGATTCTTTTTTTCTTATTGGATTCTTTTTTGGAATTAATATTTTTTTTATAGTCTTCTAAAAAGGTTTCAAGTTCTTCGATTTCTTTTTTCGCTTTTTCGGAATCCGATTCTTCTTTAAAAAGTGCAGAGATAAGTGCTGCTTTATTAATAATTTGAATTTCTTTTACATTTTCCTTCATTTGCAGGATAACAAATTCCTCAGAGGAAACAGCAGGTGCGAAGCTTCTTGATAGAACAGTACCGCTGTAGACAATGCGGTTGATTTTTACAAGTTCATGTTTTAAGAGCTTACGAAGTACTGCCTGTACTGTGTTCATAGTTAAGTCAGGATGCTGATTAACAATTTCTAGAGCAGTCATGGAATCAGGTGCATCCCATAGAATCTGCATAATATCAATGTCTCTTCCAGTAAATTTTTTTGATCTCATGTGGGATTTCCTTTCTTTTATTGTAATGATTCCTTCTGCTGTGCTAATACAGTTTCGATTTCTTCAATTTCTTTTAATGTTTTTTCCGTGTCGGTTTCATCTTCAAATAGTGCTGTAATAAAAGCGATCTTGTTGACAGAATTGATTTCTTTTACGTTTTCTTTCATCTGCAGAATAACAAATTCTTCAGGTGAAATTACAGATGCAAAGCTGCGGGATAAAACGGTGCCACTGTAGACAATCCGATTGATTTTGATAAGACCTTCTTTTAAGAGCTTGCGTAAAACGGCTTGTACCGTGTTCATTGTTAATTCAGGATATTGTTTTACAATTTCTAGGGCAGTCATGGAATCAGATGCATTCCATAGAATTTGTAGGATGTCTAAATCTCTTCCGGTGAATCTTCTTGAGTGCATATAGAACCCTCCTTTCTAGATCAGTATGATTAAGGGAGTTAAATATAGCGTATTGCTGTATTTAACCTTTTTCTTACTCCATAGAGTTATCATACATCAAAATAATTGAAAAAGCAACTAAAAATGTATTGTTATAATAAAATAAAACAGGTTTAATAAAAACGTATAAATCTTGCTATGGTAAAATTGTAAGAAATTGTAAATAAATATTTAAGTTGTTAGTGAAAAAATGAACATATGTTTTGTTTTTGTGGAAAAGAAAGTTTGGTATTGTTGTTGCTTACACAAACGTTTGTGTAATTTGACTTAGCAATTTTTAGTTAAATATAGTATAATATGTTTAAAATCTAAGTGAAAAATCTTTTAATAAATGGCGAAATAACTATATGCAATCGTTTTAGAAAAAATAAAACGGGAGAATTTTCACAAAGAGGTACCTTTTGCTGAAAGTAATAAGGTAATATGCGATGAAGAAACAAAGTAGTGAATGTGAGAATGGGGAAAAATATTAGTGTAGAAAGGAAGTTTAATTGATAGGAAAAAGTATGGAAGTAAAAGAGAAAATCAGCAAATGGGTAAGCAGATGGTTAATTTGGGGAATGTTATTGTGTATGGTTGGATGCCAGGCTAAGGAATCACTTTTATATGTAAATGGGGAAGCGGTATCACAGGAAGAAATGGAATTGCTGGATCAGGATATCGATCAGGCGATCAGAATGAAGGTGCTTCAGCAATGGGCAAAAGAAAGTGGGGTGATAGAGACGGCATTTTCTTATAAGGAAATGCTTCAGCAGATGGAGGAAGAAAACCGACATCGAGTGGAACAAAAGGCAGCAGGCGGAATTGTCTATGGTGTTTTGGAGTATACACCACTGCAATATTATAATGTAGAGATGGGAAAATATGAGCGTTTACTTAAAGATTATATGATTCGTGAAGTTTCACAGGAGGAATTGGAAATCTGGTATCAGGGGCATAAGGAGAATTACTGGCAGATTGGTGAGATACAGGCAGTTTTGACAATTTCTTATGATGGACGGGTATTAAGTGAGCAGGAGATTTCTTTGAACTCTTATAATTATCGGTCGTTGTCAGAACAGGATGAAGAATTGGTAAATCATTTAGTGAATTTATCAGAAGGAGAGGACTCTTGCTGGTTAGATGAATATGATAGGGAGTGGATTTTACAGTGTACAAGCCGTGAAGAAGGAACCTATCAGCCTTTTGAAGAAGTAATGGGAGCTGTTTCAGAACAGTATGCCAGTGAGAGATTGGAGAAAGAACTAAGTGAGAAAGTCGCTGCAAGTGAAGTTGAGGATTTGAGGGAGTAGGCTTGCAGAAAGGAGTAGGAACTATGAAGAAAAATATCGGAAAGCGTGTATTAAGTGTTGTTCTTAGCAGTCTGTTGGTGTTCAACTCAAGTATTACAGGAAGTAAAGCAATAGAAACGGAAGATAAAATAGGATATCAGGTAGAAACAGAAGATAATGCAGAAGAGAGTGTTTCCATTGAGGAGGAGAATACAGAGGAAGAAAGTGATTCTGATCAGACAGAAAAAATCGATCAGGAAGAATCGGAAAGTACTACTTTAGATATAGAGAATATAGAAGATGAGAAGCAGACAGAGAATGAGAGTGTTTCTCAAGAGATAGATTCCGATCAGCAGGAATCAGAAGATCAACAGGAACCGGAGGTTCCAGACCAGCAGGAGACAGAAAGTGTATCTCAAGAAATAGAAGAGACAGAGGATAAAAATCAGCAGGAGAGTGTATCTCAGGAGATAGAGTCAACTGAGGATAAAAAACAGGAAGAAACAGAAAGTACATCTCAGGAAATAAAGGAAACCGAAGATAGTGATCAAAAAGAGTCAGAGGAAATTACTCAGACTACGGAACAGATTCAGGACCCGATTCAGAATGAGAATGGAGAAAAGGAGGAAGTGACTGCTCCTATGACTCCATCGCCTCTTGCCCCAGATGCTGTATTAGATAAAGATATTATGAATATAGCGGATAATGGGGGGGTAGAAAATAAACATATAGCAACTTTAGCAAATGTGATTTTAGAAGAATCGTTTGACAGTGCAAAGAATTGGACGGTTGGCGGCAGTGCAACTATTGGGAATGGGGCAGTTACTTTTAATCAATCAGGTTTAAATAGTATAGGATATAATAAAGGGAAAATAAATGCAAATAGTTATCTAATTCAGTTAGATGTTACTCCTCAAATGGAAAAAGGATCTGCTGCTGATCTAAAGATTGCATTTAAAATAGGAGAAAATTTTTCTGATGAACGATTGCAGGTAAGATTTCAGTATCAGTTAAGTAAATTATATATAGAAAGAATAAGTGCTGATCAAAACGGTAATGTTGTTGATAATTTTCGGGAAGAAGTGGCATTTAATTGGGAAAAGAATAAGACTTATGCAGTAGATATTTTAGTGGATAGTGAAAATAATATTATTGTTTATTTGGATCAGACAGAAATCTTAAAGGCAAATTATAGTAATATCAATAATATAGAGTTAAAGAATTTTGCAATTATCAGTCAATTTTTGAATCAAAATTTTGTAATAAAGAATCTGAAAATTACAACAAATGAAAATGTAGATACTGGCAGCGGGGATGAAGGAAATCCAGAGACAAAAAATCATCTGAATTCATTAAGTCGTATTTTAGCAGAGGATAGTTTTGAGGATGGAAGTAACTGGAGTGCAAATAGTAATACAAATATTATTTTTGCAGATGGTAAAGCTACAATTAAAGGAAGTGGTGCAAATAATCGGATGGGGTATCAAGTGGGACGAATTAATGCAAATGATTTTTTAATTCAGTTGGACTTGACACCTAACGAGGGAAATACAAATTCAAATGCAAAAATTGCTTTTAAAATAGCAGATCAGTATGAAGGAGATCGCCTGCAGGTACGTTTTAATTTTGTTCAAAATTATATTTATATAGAACGAACAATAAATAATAATGTTAATAATACTGCAGCCGATTCAAAAGATTGTATATGGCGTGAAGGCAAGAGTTTTACGTTTCAAAAGGGTAAAACATATGGTGTGGATATTTTAGTACAAGGAAATCTTATAAAGCTTTATTTAGATGGAAATGAAACACCAATCTTTGAAGTAACAAACGATGATATAGGAAGTATGGGAAAAGGGTATTTTGCTATTGCAGGACAGTTTCCAAATCAGGATTTTAGTATTGATAATTTAAAAATTACTACAAATGAGGTACAGACAGGAGAGCAATATACGGTAGCACTTAAGGTAGTAACGGACGGAGATGAGAGTAATACCAGCGGCGGAACTTTAACAGCAAGTGCAGAATCGGGATATTCAGGAGATCTAATTACATTATTTGTAAATCCGGCACATGGCTATGTATTTGACCGATTTGAATCATTTAAAGAAAATGGAACTTCTACAGATGGGTTGATGCCAATTACAAATAATACATTTCAAATTGATCCCAAAATGGGAAATGTAACAGTAGTAGCACATTTTAAAACTCGGCAGCCGGGGCGGTTTGAATTGTTTTATGATGATTTTTCAGCAGCGAGTTTGCTTCCTGAGTATAAAACGGTTGGAAATCAGGATGCAGTAGTTCAGAAAGACGGTGTACTTACTTTTGACATTATACCAAGCGGAAGTAATTTTGTATTATTAAATCAGGATATTTTCCAACCATTAAAAGAGGGGGAAGGATATCGAATTTCTGCGGATGTATGGAAGGGTGATAGTACAGCCGGAACGGTTCAGATTATGTTTAAAGGATCGGATGATTCGATTAGCGGAAGATATGTATTATTAATGAATGGAAGTCTTGCCCGGTTTAAATACTTAGATAATGGTTTGGGGGCAGGAGCAGATACAGATCTAACTCATACAAATTTTACATTTTCTACCAGTAAAATTCATATCGCTTTAGAGGTGAGAGGAAATCGTGCTACATTTTATGTAAATGACAAAGAACTTTTAAGTTATACAGCAACAGATAATTGGCTGAATCGTCCAAATGCAGTAGGATTATTAAATATGACACCAAATGCCCCTGTTGTTTTTGATAATCTGTTGGTAGAACGATTACCGGAACAGACGCAGGTTACGGTTAAGGTTATGCGTGAAGAAAATGGTGTACAGATAGAAGATACAACTGGAATAAGTGGAACAGTTTCTCTTAGTACAACGAATGTAGTGGAAGGGGATACCGTTACGCTTAGTGCGATAGAAAAGGCAGGATATCAGTTAAAAGAATACTATGCAGAGAATTCTTCTCTGGGAATTCAGGTGGAAGGAGATACATTTGTTGTACCAGGAGGTATTTCAGAAACAATATGTATTATTGCAGTATTTGAACGTGCTGCCCAAAAGGAAAGCAGAGAGTATTATATCGATTCTGCAGCAGGAGACGACAGCAATGCAGGTACAATAGATGCCCCTTGGAAGACATTAGATCCGTTAAAGGCAGAAAGTTTAACTTTAACAGCAGGGGATTGTGTTTATCTGAAACGAGGAAGTACTTTTAATGGTCAGCAGCTTAGTTTTAAAGGGATGGGTTCAAAAGAAAAGCCGATTATTATTGATGCTTATGGCGAGGGAGATTCCCTGCCGCAGTTAAATGGAAACGGCGTAATTGAGAATGTAGTTTCTCTATATAATCAGGAGTATATTGAACTGAGAAACTTAGAGATTACAAATACATCTCCAAAATATAACAGTAGCTTTGGATTGAATACAAGTAATAATTCCAGTCTGGCATTACGTGCTATTAATGTGTCAGCAAGAGACTTTGGTACGGTATCTGGAATAAGAATTCAAGATTGTTATATTCATGATATTAATGGAAGTATTGGATTAAAGTGGAATGGTGGTATCTTTTTTGATGTAAAGGCATCCGTTATAAATGGAGAATTGGTCGGTATTCCAACAAAGTATGATGATGTAATTATTGAGGGATGTACATTTATTAATGTGGATCGTTCCGGGATTAAACTGGTTAGCTCAAATTGGTGCAACCAGTGGGGACCAAATGCTCCGGATCTTCCGATTCATTGGTATCCGTCTACCAATATTATTATCCGCAACAATTATTTTGAAAAGATTGGCGGAGATGGAATTACTACACGTGATACAGACGGAACATTAATTGAGCATAATTTAGTAAAAGACTGCCGTTACCAAAGTACCGGTTATAATGTAGGAATTTGGCCTTTCCAGGCTTCTAATACAGTAATTCAGTATAATGAAGCATATAATACACATGGAACAGAAGACGGACAGGGATTAGACTGTGACCATGCATCTTCTTATTCTGTAATGCAGTATAATTACAGTCACAATAATGAAGGTGGGTTTATGCTGATTATGGGAGGATATCCGCATACAGCAGCAACCGTTCGCTATAATATCAGCCAAAATGACCGGGATAAGGGATTTGAGTTTGCACAGGGAATTGCAAGAGGAATTATGATTTATAATAATACCTTGTATTCTGATCAGACATTAAATAGAGGAGTATTATGGCTTCCTAATACAAAATCTCTTGGTGTAAATGATTTATATTTATTTAATAATGTATTTTGCTATCCAGAAGGACAAGTTTTCAGTAAAGGAGCAGATGCTTCTCTTACTAATACCTTAAAAGAAAAAGCAAAGTTATATAATAATGCATACGTAGGAGGAATAGCAGCAGCAGATGCAGATACAAATCCAATTGTAATAGCGGATAAAGCCAGTGTATTTGCAGATCCAGGAAGTGCACCAGAGACCAATGATACAAAGACAGCAAGAACAGGAAGCTCAGGTTTGTTAGATGGTTATCAGCTTGCAGATGGTTCCGAATTAATCGATAAGGGAGTTACTATACAAGAGGCACTTACACACTTTGGGAATGGAGCTGTTGATATAGTAGATGGAAGAGAGCTTTCCCCTAACAGTTTTTATTATCTTGGAACAAATGCAGATTCCATTAAATATGTTATGGGCGAAAATTTCCCAGATGTAAATGGTGTTTGCTATGATATTGATTTCTTTGGAAATAGTAATAAAGAAGGTGAAAAACCGGATATTGGAGCAGCAGAATATATGCAGCATAAGCACGAGGGAGGAACTGCCACTTGTGCAGCAAAAGCAATTTGTACAATATGCGGTACAGAATACGGTGAGTTAGATCCAGATAATCACAGTTTTGTGGATTATAAATCGGACGAAAATGCAACTTGTACCGAAGATGGAACAAAAACAGCAGTCTGTGAAAACGGATGCGGAACAAAAGATACTATTGCAGATGAAGGTTCTGCAAAAGGGCATAGCGGAGGAACAGCTACTTGTATTTCTAGAGCAGTTTGTGAAATATGTAACTTAGAATATGGTGAGTTAGATGCTGAAAATCATACAGGAGAAACAGAAATCCGAAATGCAAAAGAACCTACAAAAACAGAAACTGGATATACAGGTGATTTATACTGCAAGTCATGTAATACAAAATTAGAGGAAGGAAAAATTATCGATAAATTACCAGATGAATCGGAAACTTCGACTACAGAAGAAGAGGAAACAACAAAAGAACCAGAAACTTCTACTACAGAAGAAG
>CAJUEI010000044.1:0-7063 GCA_910585255.1 uncultured Lachnospiraceae bacterium | reverse complement strand
CAGAAGAAGAGGAAACAACAAAAGAACCAGAAACTTCTACTACAGAAGAAGAGGAGACAACAAAAGAACCAGAAACTTCTACTACAGAAGAAGAGGAAACAACAAAAGAACCAGAAACTTCTACTACAGAAGAAGAGGAAACAACAAAAGAACCAGAAACTTCTACTACAGAAGAAGAGGAGACAACAAAAGAACCAGAAACTTCTACTACAGAAGAAGAGGAGACAACAAAAGAGCAAGAGACTTCTACTGCAGAAGAAGAGGAGACAACAGAAGAACCAGAAGTTCCGACTACATCGAGTAATCGTGATGACGATGACGATGATGACGATTATGAACCAGAAACAGAAACGACTGTTTTAACAGAAAAAGAAGAGAACTTAGTAGCAGATACAGTAGGGATAACTTCTGTTAAGGATGTTGTAGAGAATACAAGTGGAAAACTTATCACCTCTGATAACAGTGAAATTGTATTTTTAGAGAAAGATGGTACCCTTTCAAAAGATAAGTGGCAGGAAGTAGACGGTGCTTGGTATTTCTTTGATAAAGATAGTAAGGCATCAAGCGGATGGTTAGAACAAAACGGAAAATGGTATCATTTAAATGAAAATAACAAGAAAATGGATACCGATTGGTTAAAGACAACAGATGGAAAGTGGTACTTGTTGGATCAGAAAAACGGAGATATGAAAACTGGTTGGCAGAAAACAGCAAATGGAAAATGGTATCTGTTAGATCATGAAAACGGAGATATGAAAACTGGCTGGCAAAAAACAGCAGATGGAAAATGGTATCTGTTAGATCATGAAAACGGAGATATGAAAACCGGATGGCAAAGGACAGCGGATGGAAAATGGTATCTGTTAGATCAAATAAATGGAGATATGAAGACTGGGTGGCAAATACTAAATGGTATTTGGTATTATCTAACAGAGAGTGGTGCAATGGCAGAAGATACGATTACACCAGATGGCTATAAAGTAGGGAAGAATGGAGCTTGGACCGGTGAAAAAGTGAGATAGTGTAAAAAATAAAATCCTAAAAGTATGCTATTCTATGATGTAAAATAAGAGATAGATTTTAAAAGCGGCACTCCACAGATATGACTTCAGGAATAGACAAATGGAATGGCTCTATTTTCTATTGAAGCCGTATCTGTGGAATGTCGCTTTTAAGATTTGATATTTGATTAAGAAATATTTTAAAGAAAGATTCTTATGAATAAATAACAGATTTTACAGAACATTCCATAGGATACAGAAAGGAAAAGTAAAATAACAGAAAGGAGTAATGGATATGCAAAAAAGTAATGGAAAAAGGAAACGAAAACGTGTGCTTAGTATGGTACTTAGTACATTGCTGCTGTTTCAGACAGGGCTGTCAGCAGAATGGACAGCAGGGATTCAGGTAAAAGCATATCAAAGCGAAAGCGGAGCAGAAGGTAGGATTCTAGAAGAGAATACAGAACCTGAAACTGTAAAAGAGAGTCAAGGTAATGAGACAGAGAGTAAAACAACAGATGCAGCAGAAGAGGAAATAAAAAAGGAAACCTCAAGCCAAACAGAAGAGAAAATAGAAGATGAAACTTCCAGTCAAACAGAAGAAAAGACGGAAGATGAAACCTCAAATCAGACAGAAGAAAAAGCGGAAGATGAGACTTCTAGTCAAACAGAAGAAAAGACGGAAGATGAAACCTCAAATCAGACAGAAGAAAAAGCGGAAGATGAGACTTCCAGTCAGACAGAAGAGAAAACAGAAAATGAATCAACAACCGTAACAGAAAATGAAATATCAGATATAGTAGTAGATTCTAATATTCAAGTACCAGTTCAAGATACTATTTCTGATACAGGAATAATGAATATTGAATTTAATAATGCAGAAAGCAAAGCGGAGGGAAAACATCTTGCAGCAAAATCCAATATTATTGTAGATGAAAATTTTGACAGTGCCGATCATTGGGATATTCAAAATAAAAATGGTACTGTAAAAATTGAGAATGGAGAAGCTGTAATTAATGGAGGCGGTCCTGATAATCGATTGGGTTATAATGTAGAAAAAATTAATGTAGATAATTTTTTAATCCAATTAGATATGACACCTCATATGACGAAAGAACTCTGTGCACTTGATTTAAAGATTGCATTTAAGATTGTCGATCAATATGAAGGTGATCGTATGCAGGTTCGGTTCAGTTTTAAAAATAACTTGATATTTATTGAGCGGACAACAGAAACAGCACCTCAGGGAATTCCATTTACTTGGAATCCAGATCAGACCTATGCTGTCGATATTGAAGTAAATTCGGAAGAAAATACGATTCAGGTCTATATGGATGGTGAACTGGTAGCAGAACAAGCCTATGAGAAATTAGGCAGTATGAAAAAAGGTTATTTTGCGATTGCCGGACAGTTTCCAAATCAAAATATTACCATTGATAATGTAAAAATTTCTAGTGAAGAAGAAGCTGTACCAGATGAAGACACAGGAGATGATACAGACGAAGGCGAGAAAAAGGAAGTTATACATTACCTAAAGGCATATGACCGTATTTTAGTACAGGATAATTTTGAGAACGGAGATAAGTGGACACCAAATAATACAAGTGTTTCTTTTGCAGATGGAAAAGCAACCATTAAAGGCGGCGGTCCTTGTAATCGAATGGGGTATAATGTCGGAAAAATCAATGCAAATGATTTTTTAATTCAATGTGATTTGACGCCAAATGCAATGAATACAAATTCTAACACAAAATTTGCATTTAAAATTACGGATCAATATGAAGGAGATCGTCTGCAGGTAAGAATTCTTTATCCGCAGAAACAAATTGTAATTGAACGGACAAAAAACAACGATCAAGCTAATTTTACACAGGTATGGAGCAGTGAACCGGCAGAATTTATTTTTGAGTCGGGACAGCCTTATGCAATTGATATTTTAGTAAAAGGAGATAATATTAAGCTCTATATTGACGGAGACAGTACACCAGTTTTAGATGTTACGCATGAAGACATTGCATCTATGGCAAAGGGATATTTTGCAATAGCAGGACAGTATCCGGCACAGGATTTCAGTATTGAAAATCTGATGCTGACTACAGATGAAGTACAGCAAGGTGAACAATATACAGTAACGTTAAAAACTGCAGTTGTAGGAGACGTGGATAATTCAAATGGAGGAACAATTGCAGCAGATATAGAAAAGGGCTATGCAGGAGATACCGTAGAATTAACAGTAAATCCGGCTCATGGTTATGTATTTGATCACTTTGAATCCTTTAAGTGGGACGGAAGCTCAACAGACGGATTAATGCCGATTAATAACAATCGCTTCCAATTAGATCCAAAATTTGGAAATGTAACGGTAGTTGCATATTTTAAATTAAGAGAAGCGGGACGTTTTGAGCTGTTCTATGATGATTTTGCAGCAGAAACATTAAATGCACAATACACAACAATTAAAGACGCAGCTCAGGCAGTACAGGAGAATGGAGAACTCACCCTTCAGGCAGAAGGAGGAAACAATTATTTGCTGTTAAATCAAGCTATTTTCCAAGATCAAAAGGAAGGAGAAGGATATCGAATTTCTGTTGATATGTGGAAAGGAAATGGTACAGACGGAACTGTACAATTAATGTTTAAGGGAGCAGATAACAGCATTGACGGACGATATGTATTAGTATTAAACGGAAGTGCTGCTTTATTCCGTCATCTCTATGGTTCAGCAAATGACGAATTATGCAAGGCAAACTTTACATTTTCCGAGAAAAAAGTACATATCGAATTAGAAATAAAAGAAAATCAAGTAGTCTTTTATGCAGACGGAAAAGAAATATTACAATATACAACAGAGGACAACTGGAGTGATCAGCCTAACGCAGTTGGTTTGATTAATATGACAGCAGGTGCACCAGTTGTATTTGACAATTTGTTAGTAGAACGGATTCCAAAAGAAATTGGGATTGCAGTAAAAGTATTACAGGAACAAAACGGTGTACAGACCGAAGACAAAGACGGAATCAGCGGTACTGTTACAACAGATGTAATTCGTGCAGTAGAAGGAGATATTGTAAAATTACAAGTATTAGAAAAATCAGGCTATCGTTTAAAAGAACTCTATGCAGAAGATTCTTCACAGGGAATTGCGATCCAGGAAAATACCTTCACTGTACCAATAGGTATAACAGGAAATATTACAATTATAGCTGTATTTGAAACAGAAGATCATAAAGAAGGAAGAGGTTATTATATCGATTCAGAGGCAGGAGATGACAGCAATCCAGGAACAATAGAATCCCCATGGAAGACATTAAATCGCTTAGCAGACAAGAATCTGACATTAGTTCCAGGAGACAGCATTTATCTAAAGCGGGGCAGTGTCTTTGAAAGTCAGCAGCTTTGCTTCCAAGGAATGGGTACAAAGGAAAATCCGATTCGGATTGATGCCTATGGAGAAGGAAATGCACTGCCAAGATTAAACGGAAACGGTGAAATTGAAAATGTAGTATCCCTATTTAATCAGGAGTATATTGAAATAAAGAATTTAGAGATTACAAATACTTCACCGGAATATGACAGCAGTTTTGGATTAAACAGCAGCACAAACAGAAAATTGGCATTGCGTGCTATTAATGTATCTGCAAAAGACTTTGGAGTAGTTTCAGGAATTCGGATACAGGATTGTTATATTCATGATATTAACGGAAATATTGGTCTAAAGTGGAATGGCGGTATCTTCTTTGATGTACAAGCTTCTATAATAGGAGGAGAGCTGACAGGTGTGCCTACAAAGTATGACGATGTTATTATTGAAGGCTGTACTTTTATCAATGTAGACCGTTCAGGAATTAAAATGGTAAGTTCCTCCTGGTGTAATCAGTGGGTACCAAACAGCCCGAATGTTCCATTAAACTGGTATCCTTCTACCAATATTGTAATCCGCAATAACTATATGGAACGAATTGGAGGAGACGGAATTACCACAAGAGATACAGATGGAACTGTAATTGAATACAATCTAGTAAAAGACTGCCGTTATCAGGAAACAGCATATAATGTAGGAATATGGCCATTCCAGGCAGCTAATACTGTAATTCAATATAATGAAGCATATAATACACACAGTGTACAGGACGGACAGGGATTAGACTGCGATCACGCTTCCTCTTATTCCTTAATGCAGTATAACTACAGCCATAACAATGAAGGCGGATTTATGCTGATTATGGGCGGTTATCCGCATACAGCAGCAACTGTTCGCTATAATATCAGTCAAAATGACTATGATAAGACATTTGAATTTGCTCAGGGTATTCCAAACGGAACCATGATTTATAACAATACCCTATATTCTGATACACTGGTAGAAAGAGGAGTATTATTCCTTTCCAATACCGGAGCAGGATTAGGAGTAAACGATATGTATCTGTTTAACAATCTGTTCTGCTATCCAGAGGGACAGAGCTTCTATGGCGGACCGGAAACTGCAAAATTAACAGAAGTAGCGAAATTATATAACAATGCCTATATAGGAGGAATTCAAGCTCCGACTGCAGACAGCAATCCAATTGTCGCTGCAGACAAAAACAGTGTACTATCTGCTCCTGGAACAGCACCAGAAGAAAATGACACTCAGATAGCAAGAACTGGAGATTCTGGAGAGTTGGATGGTTATCAGTTATTAGCCAATGCACCAGTAATCGACAAGGGAATTACGATGCAGGAAGCAATTGAGCATTTTGGAAATGGAACAGCAAAGATTGTAGATGGAAGATCCCTTTCTCCAAATGAATTATATCAGCAGGCAAAAGAAGGAAATTCTATTGATTATATTATGGGAGAGAACTTCCCAAGAGTAGATTGGGTTTCTTATGATATAGATTTCTTTGGCAATGCTTCTTTAGAAGGAGAAAAACCAGATATCGGTGCAGCAGAATACTTGCAGCATACCCATACCGGAGGAACTGCTACTTGTGTATCAAAAGCAGTTTGTACAATTTGTAATGTAGAATATGGAAAAATAGATCCTGCAAATCATACAGGAAATACAGAAATCCGTAATGCAAAGAAACCTACCACAACAGAAAAAGGTTATACAGGAGATGTCTATTGTAAAGACTGTGGAGAAAAGATAGCAGACGGAAAAGTAATTCCAAGGCTGACAGATAGCTCAGATAGTGAGGATTCTTCTGATGACAGAGGAAATACCGACAGAGAGGAAACGATTTCGCTGACAAGAACAGAAGAGAATTTACTTAGAGATACATTTGGAAGTTCTGCAGCAAAAGAGGTAATTACTCAAAATAATGGAAAATTGATTACCACTGTATCGAATGAAAAAGTATTTGTTGAAAAGGACGGAAGTTTGTCAAAGAATAAATGGCAGCAGGTAGACGGGGCTTGGTATTTCTTCCAGACAGACGGAAGGGCAGCAGCAGGATGGATAAAGCAAAAGGAAGTTTGGTATTATTTAAATGATACTTCTAAAAAGATGGAAACCGGATGGAAGAGAACAGCAGACGGGAAGTGGTATTTGTTGGATCGCATAAATGGAGATATGAAGACCGGATGGCAGAAGACAGCGAATGGAAAGTGGTATCTGTTGGATGCGATTAACGGAGATATGAAGACCGGATGGCAGAAGACAGCGAATGGAAAGTGGTATCTGTTAGATGCGATTAATGGAGATATGAAGACCGGATGGCAGAAGACAGCAGACGGGAAGTGGTATCTGTTAGATGCGATTAATGGAGATATGAAGATTGGATGGCAGATTGTAAATGGAATCTGGTATTATCTAACAGAAACCGGTGCAATGGCAGAGGATACTGTTACGCCAGACGGATATAAGGTTGGAAAAGATGGGGGATGGACTGGAGAAAAAGTTAGATAGAAGATGGGGGAGGGATGAATAGGAGGGGACGCCAGAGAGGGGAAATAATCCCTTCTGGCTGTTCCGCTCTCCGAAAAGTAAGAAAGTCTAATGCTTCTGAATTTATATGCATCCACTCGGACGGACCGGGGTGCAATTCGCCCGTACAGCGGGCTAAACACACCCCTTTTTT
>CAJUEI010000043.1 GCA_910585255.1 uncultured Lachnospiraceae bacterium | reverse complement strand
TTGTTCATGCTAGTAATGAGCGGACAGGCATACGATATTCGAATATGTATTATCGAAATATTATCGGATGTGTGCGGATTTTAAATGATTAATTTATAAATGGGGAAAAAGAGTTATTTTGTAAAGAGCAGAGTTTAAGGAAAAAGACTGTTTTTGCAGAGGCCAGAGTTTAGAGGCTGATGGAAAGACAGTCTTTTTTATGCACACGGGTGTCCAATAGGGGAAATTACATTTTTCCACATCTCGACAAATCATGGAATTTGAGTTATAATAATAAAACTTGTGGAAAGAAAATATAAAAAAATAAAAAAGGCAAAGAAAAAGAGAAAAGATGTTATTAGATAGTGATAAAAAAAGACAGATATTAAAAAATGTTTGGAATAAAATATAAGGGGGAAGAACGTGTTGGCAGCTGCAAATCAAAAAAAGACAACAAAAAAGAATACAAGTAAGACGAACACAGGAAGCTCCTCGAAAAGGAATACAGCAAAAGGAACAACGGCAAAAAAAGGCAGTACAGCAAAAAGAAAAAAGAAAAATCATAAAAAAGAGCAGATGGATCGGGCAATGATACGGGAAGCAATTCTGCTGGCGGCAAGTGCGGTAGCAATTTTATTTTTATTGTGTAATTTTGGGCTGTGCGGAAAGTTTGGGAATATGTTAAGTGCTTTGATGTTTGGGTTATTTGGCATTACAGCGTATATTTTTCCGGTTTTACTTTTTTTAGGAGTACTTTTTTGGGTATCGAATATGGGAAGTACAAAAGCGAAGATAAAGTTGATATCTGCAGTAATTGTATATCTTGCGGTTTGTGCCGTTATGCAGCAGATTTCTTTTCCCTATGAGAAGGATACGGGATTAATGGAGTATTATACATTTTCAGCAGAAAAACATCAGGGCGGAGGATGGATGGGAGCATTATTAGGACATCTTTTTGTACCTTTTATTGGAGAGCTGGGGATGCATATTTTTATGACAGCACTTATTTTGGCTGGAGTGGTATTGATAACAGAGAAGTCATTTGTAGGAGGTGTGAAAAAACAGGGAAGCCGTGTGATGCGGGCAGCAGAGGATACACATCGCAGAACAGAGGTAAGACGAAATCGTCAGGCAGAAAAACAGCAGCAGATTAGGATACAAAAAAAAGGAAAACATACCGGATCGGCTGCTATTTTTACATTGGAAGAAGATAGTATTTCACCGGAAATACAGGGAACAGAAGAAGAGGAATTTTATAGAGAGCAGGAAGAAAATAGAAAAGATCTGCCAAAACAGCAGACAGAAGAACCATTTTATTCAACTATATATTCGGAACAGACAGAGGATAGGGAGTCTTTTAATCAGGAACAGCAGACCGGGAAGGTTTTAAGGGAACAGGAGGATAAAAAAGAAGCAGAGGATATCTTGTTAAATCCATTAGAAACTTTTACAGAAAGGGTTTTAGAGAAAGATATGCAGGATATGACAATTTATCAGGATGTAATGGCGGAGGCAGAAATTGAAGTAGATATTCCGCCGGAGATGGTGCCGTTTCCGATTGCCGGAAAAGAATATGATGTTTTTGAAAGAGAAGAGATAGAGCCGCCGCTTGAAAAAAGAAATGAATTTTATATCGATCAGGAGAAAAATGACATATTTTCTCAAAAAGAGGGGTGGGATATTTTGGAAACTTCTTTTTTGACAAAGCAGGAGAAGGAAGAAGATCAGGTTTCTGTATCAGAGCCGAAATTTGAGATAAAATCAGATGAGATCGTATCCGATATACCGGAAACGGTTATAGAATCGACAGCAGATTTTGAGAGGACAGAGGAGGAGACCGCTGTTTCTAAAGAAACAGAGGAGTCTGCCGGAATGAGACTAGATATCGGTATCACGGAAGAATTGCCTATGGAAGAAGAGCTATCTGCAGCAGAATATCAGTTTCCGCCTTTTTCTTTATTAAAGGAGGGGACACATCACCTTTCCAGTCAAAAGCAAAGAGAAGAGAATCAGAGAGTGGCAAAAAAGCTCGAATCTACACTTCGAAGTTTTGGAGTGGGTGTTACGGTAACAGATGTAACTTCTGGACCTACAGTAACCCGCTATGAACTTCTGCCGGATCAAGGGGTAAAAGTCAGCCGGATTGTCGGGCTTGCAGACGATATAAAATTAAGTCTGGCAGCGGCGGATATTCGGATTGAAGCACCAATTCCAGGAAAGTCAGCAGTTGGAATAGAAGTTCCGAATAAAGAAGTAGCGATTGTAATGTTAAGGGATCTGCTGGAGTCGGAAAGCTTTCAGAGACATTCTTCACAGTTAGCTTTTGCAGTGGGAAAGGATATAGAGGGACAGACGATTGTAACAGATATTGCAAAGATGCCGCATGCCCTGATAGCAGGGGCAACTGGTTCGGGAAAATCGGTTTGTATTAATACATTAATTATTAGTATTCTTTATAAGGCACATCCAGAAGATGTAAAGCTGATTATGATCGATCCCAAGGTGGTAGAGCTAAGTATCTATAACGGAATTCCGCATCTTTTAATTCCGGTTGTTACCGATCCGAAAAATGCTGCAAATGCGTTAAACTGGGCAGTTTCGGAAATGACCGACCGCTATACTAAGTTCTCGGAATGGAATGTAAGAAACATTCAGGGATATAATGAAAAAGTAGAATTGTTAAAGGAAGAAGCCATACAGAAGATGCCGCAGATTGTAATTATCATTGATGAGCTGGCAGATTTAATGATGGTGGCTTCTAATGAAGTAGAAGAGGCGATCTGCCGTCTGGCTCAGTTGGCAAGAGCTGCCGGAATTCATCTGATTATTGCTACTCAGCGTCCTTCTGTCAATGTTATTACTGGTTTGATTAAAGCAAATGTTCCTTCCAGAATCGCCTTTGCCGTTTCTTCTGGAGTGGATTCTAGAACGATTTTAGATACCGTTGGAGCAGAAAAGCTGTTAGGCAGAGGGGATATGCTATTTGCTCCGTATGGTGCTTCAAGCCCGACCCGTATTCAGGGAGCTTTTGTATCGGATTCAGAAGTAACTGCAGTGGTAGAGTTTTTAAAGGGACAGAAGGAATTTATAACAAAGAATATAGCAGAAAGTCAAGTATTTTCAGCAATTTCTGCAGGAATAGAGGGGGATGGTACAGGTGCAGGAAGGGATGATTATTTTATAGAAGCGGGGCGGCTGATTTTACAGAGTGAAAAAGCTTCGATTGGTATGCTTCAGCGAAAATTTAAAATTGGTTTTAACCGTGCGGCAAGAATTATGGATCAGCTTGCTGATGCCGGAGTGGTAGGACCAGAAGAAGGAACCAGACCGAGAAAGATAAGAATGACATTAGAAGAATTTGAAGATATCATTTAACCTATCAAGGAAGTCTCCCGCTTCTAAGCTATGAAGGCGAAAGCGGTGGGTTGGGGGACTTCCTTTGACCGAATAAGAGAAAGAGTGTTATATTTTTTCGGAAGAAAAATAATAAAATAGAAATTATAGAATAGAAATGAGGAGAATTATGATTTTAGCAGATCTATTAGCACAGGCAGATCACTATAAGCTGGTAAAGGGCAGTGATAAAATTGAGATTTCAGATTTGGTTTATGATTCTAGAAAAGTAAAGAAAGATTGTCTGTTTGTATGTGTAGTGGGAAGTCGAATGGATTCTCATGATTTTATAGAGGAAGCGGTGGCAAAGGGAGCTGCTGCTATTGTAATGGAAAGGGAGAGAGAGGTCACAGCAGATGTAACAGTGATTTTAACAGAGAGCAGTAAACGGCTGCTTTCTTATATGTCGGCTGCTTACTTTGGCTATCCTTCCCGCTCTCTTACTACCATTGCAATTACCGGAACAAAGGGAAAGACAACAACGGCATATATGATAAAAGAACTTTTAGAAGCTTCAGGAAAGACAACGGGAATCATAGGAACGATGGGAGCCGGTTATCGGGATGTTGTAATTGAAACTCACAATACGACACCGGAATCTTATGAAATACAGAAACTATTTCGGGAGATGGCAGATGCAGGGGTAACACATGTTGTAATGGAAGTTTCTTCTCAGGCCTATCTGACCCATCGGGTAGCGGGAATGAAATTTGACTATGGTATTTTTACTAATCTTTCGCCGGATCATATCGGAGAGGGAGAGCATAAAGATTTTGCAGAATATCTGTACTGTAAAAGCCAGCTTTTTCAAAATTGCCGGATTGGCATTGTAAATCGGGATGATCGCTATGCTGAGGAAATTTTACAGGGTCATACCTGTGAAGTCCGTACATTTGCAGTGAATCAAATGGCTGACATAAGGGCGGATAAAGTGGAGTGCTGCCGTAAACCAGGGTTTATAGGGATTCGGTTTCAAGTGGACGGAGCCTATCAGATGGAGTTAGAAGTAGGATGTATGGGACGGTTTAATGTATGGAATACTCTGGCGGCATTATCGGTAGCAGCCCTATTGGATGTAAAGGCAGATGTAATAAAACAGGTGATGTATCATATTGCCGTCAGAGGAAGAGTGGAACCGATACATATATCCGATCAGTTTCATCTGATTATTGATTATGCACACAATGCTGTAAGTGCGGAAAGTCTTTTAACGACTATGCGGGAATATCAGCCAAAGCGGCTGGTTGCTGTATTTGGAGCGGGAGGAAATCGTTCAAAACTGCGGCGGTATGATATGGGAGAGATAGCCGGACGGTATGCGGATTTGTCAGTTCTTACTGCAGATAATCCCCGTTTTGAAAAGGTGGAGGATATTATAGCAGATATTGAAATTGGAATAAAGAAAACAGATGGGGCTTATATTAAGATTCCCAACCGCAGAGAGGCAATCCGCTATGTGATTGAACATGCAGAGGAAGGGGATATGATTGCTCTTTTTGGAAAAGGACATGAGGATTACCAGGAGATAGAGGGGGTGCGGTATCCGTTTGATGAGCGGGTTGTAATTGCAGAAATTGTGGAAGAATTAAAAGGAAACATGATATAGTAAAAGCTGCAGTTATTATTTATCAGAAGGAAAGGCGTAAAATCGATATGATACAGACTATAACCATAAAAGAACTGACAGAAGCACTGGACGGTAGATTACTCTGCGGAGACTGCAGCACAGAGATTGCAACATTAAGTTTCGATTCCAGACAGATAGGAAAGCAGACATTATATGTTCCGCTTTTCGGAGAACATGTAGACGGACACCGGTTTATCGGCAGTGCATTTGAAAACGGAGCTGCAGCGGTATTAACGGCAAAAGGGGAGATAATAGACAGAACAAAGCCTCATATTCAGGTAAAAGATACCAAGGCGGCTTTACAGTCAGCAGGATTCTGCTTTCGGAGAAAGAAATCCCTGCCGGTGATAGGTATTACAGGAAGTGTAGGAAAAACAACTACACGTTCTTTAATAGCAGAAGCACTATCTGCCGGGAAAACCGTATTTCAGACCAGAGGCAACTTAAACAGTCAGATTGGGGTTCCGGTTATGCTGTCGGAGATTGCAGAGGAGCAGATTGCCGTATTGGAGATGGGAATTAGTGAATTTGGCGAGATGGAAAAACTGACCCGAATCGTACAGCCGGATCTTGCTGTTATTACTAATATTGGGGTGGCTCATATTCAGCAGCTTGGCAGTCAGGAGAATATCTGCAGAGAAAAGATGTCTATTACACTTGGAATGAAGTCTAATCGAATTCTTTTATTAAATGGTGAGGATCCTCTGCTGCGAGCACATAGAAATTCTGTGGAAAATGTAGTACTCCTTTATGGAACTACTCCAGATTGTAATTTTTATGCAAAGGATATTCGAATTGTGGAAGGAAAAGCGGTATTTCGTGCAGTGTGTTTAGAGGAAGAGGTAGAAGTAACACTATCTATGCCGGGAAAACACAATATATTAAATGCTGTTGCGGCACTTGCAGTATGTAAGTTATATCAGGTATCACTAGAACAGGCAGCGGAAAAATTAGCACAGTTTCATGGAATTTCCATGAGACAGCAGATGATAAAAACACAGAAATATACCATAATAGATGATACCTATAATGCCAATCCTGATTCTATGAAAGCCGGAATTCAGGTTTTAATGGAACTGCCTCAAGCTGGAAGAAAGGTGGCAGTGTTGGGCGATATGCTAGAACTTGGAACAAAAGAACGACAGTACCATGAAGAAATCGGCCGCTTTGCCGCCAGTGCTGGAGTGGATTTGCTTTTAACGGTAGGAAATCTAACTCCTTTTATGGGAGAGGCAGCACTGGCGGAAGGAACGGGAATTCAGGTTAAGCATTTTGAAAATAACGCAGAAATCAGCAACTATTTAAAGGAACTGTTATTGCCGGAGGATGTAGTACTTTTAAAGGGATCGAGAGGAATGGCTTTGGATCAAATCGTAAAAGAATTATGTTCATTTGCCGGTGCCAAATACCAGGCATAAAATAAAAAATAGAATAAAAAGGCAAAATAGGAGGAATTGGGTATGATGTATGCAGATGTTATTGTGGATATTTCATTAGAGAAATTAGATCGTGTGTTTCAGTATCGGATTCCGCCTGCATTAGAAAAGAGCATTGTGGTAGGAAGTCAGATTTTAATTCCGTTTGGAAAGGGGAACCGGCGGATGCGGGGGTATGTCGTGGGACTTTCTGATCATACTGATTATCCGGTAGAAAAAATTAAGTCTGTTTTGCAGCTACTCAATCGAAGTACAACAATTGAAAGCCGAATGATTGCATTGGCTTGGTGGATGCGAAAACAATATGGCGGAACCATGAGTCAGGCACTTCGAACGGTAATTCCGGTTAAACAAAAGATAAAGGGAAAAGAAAAGCGTTTTCTCTCTTTGGCAGTAGAACAGGATATAGCCGCTGCTTATATTGTTCAGCATGGGAAGCGAAGCAAAGCAAAGGCAAAAGTATTAGGAGAATTGTTAGAGAAAAGACGGGTTCCTATGGATTGGATTACCGGAGATTTAGGAGTTTCTGCTTCTGTGGTAAATGGGCTGAAGGAGGAGGGATTGGTACTGGTTGAATCCGAAGGAATCTATCGGATTCCTTCCTTTTTAGCAAAGGGAGAGCGGGGCGAGGGACATCGGCTTTCTATACAGCAGCAGGCGATAGTGGATGACTTTGGAAACGATTATCAGAGAGGAATCCGCCGTGTCTATCTGCTGCATGGGGTAACGGGAAGCGGAAAGACAGAAGTCTATATGGAATTAATTCGTGGAGTAATTGCAAAGGGAAAACAGGCGATTGTATTGATCCCTGAGATTGCTTTAACCTATCAGACAGTGATGCGGTTTTACAGAGGATTTGGCAATCGGGTTTCCATTATGAATTCTAGAATGTCACAGGGAGAACGCTACGATCAGTATGAGCGGGCAAAAACCGGAGAAATCGATATTATGATTGGTCCGCGTTCGGCACTGTTTACTCCCTTTCAGGAATTGGGATTAATTATTATTGATGAAGAACATGAGACTACTTATAAAAGTGATACCATTCCTAAATATCATGCCAGAGAAACAGCGGTGGAACTGGCACGGCTTGCCGATGCATCCGTTGTATTGGGTTCTGCGACTCCTTCATTGGAGAGTTTTTATCTGGCTAAAAAGGGAGAATACCGCTACTATGAGCTGCCGGAGCGGATTGGGACAAGACAGCTTCCTCAAGTAGAGGTAGTCGATTTAAGAGAGGAACTAAAATCAGGCAATAAGTCAATGTTTAGCCGTTCCTTAAAAGAAAAAATAGAGACACGCCTAAACCGAAGGCAGCAGACGATTCTCTTTATCAACCGTCGCGGCTATGCTGGTTTTGTTTCCTGTCGTGCCTGCGGAAAAGCAGTAGGCTGCCCGCACTGTGATGTAACATTAACGGTGCACAATAACGGAACTTTGCGGTGCCACTACTGCGGTTATACCATTTCCATTCCCAAACAGTGTCCAGTCTGTGCCTCTTCTTATATTGCAGCCTTTGGAACAGGAACACAGAAAGTAGAAGAAGCAGTAAAAAAAGAATTTCCGCAGGCACGGGTACTGCGGATGGATGCGGATACTACAGCAGGAAAAGACGGACATCAAAAGGTGCTGTCTGTATTTTCAAAACAAGGGGCGGATATTTTAATTGGTACCCAGATGATTGTAAAGGGACATGACTTTCCTCATGTTACATTAGTAGGCGTAATTGCCGCCGATTTATCTCTATTTGCCAATGACTATCATTCCTCAGAGCGGACATTTGAACTGCTGGTGCAGGCAGCAGGGCGTGCTGGACGGGGAGAAGAAGCAGGAGAAGTGGTAATACAAACCTATAATCCAGAGCACTATAGTATTGTAACAGCGGCAAAACAGGATTATTTTGCTTTTTATAAACAAGAAATTTTATACCGAAGACTTTTAAGTTATCCTCCAGTGGGCAATATGATGGCTATTTTAGCTATGGCAAAAGAAGAAAAAGAGGGAGAAAATCTATTAGAACGGTTAAAAGAAGAGATGCAGGAGTCGTGCAGCAGAATGGGAATTATGACAGTGGGTCCTACTTCTGCAAGTGTAGGAAAGATTCAGGATGTCTATCGAAGTGTAATGTATTTGAAAAATTCCAGAATTGCTGATATACTGACAATAAAAGAAAAGATGGAGGAATATCTTAATACGGAGGATGGGGCAAAAGAAATACAAGTACAGTTTGATGTAAATCCGGTTCATATTTATTAGGAAACAGGGGCTGCTAAGCAGCAGAATGGAGGAAAAGAATATGGCAATTCGAACAATTCGTGTAGAAGGTGACGAGATTTTAAGGAAGAAGTGTAAAGAAGTTACAGAAATTACACCTAGAATTAAAACATTAATTGAGGATATGATTGAGACAATGTACCAGGCAAACGGCGTGGGATTAGCAGGACCTCAGGTGGGAATTTTAAGAAAAGTAGTTGTCATTGATGTAGGAGACGGTCCGGTTGTATTGGTTAATCCGGTGATAGTAGAGACCAGCGGAGAGCAGACCGGAGGAGAAGGGTGCTTAAGTGTACCAGGCAAAACGGCAACGGTAACCAGACCAAATTATGTGAAAGTCAGGGCATATGATGAGAAGATGGAACAGCGTGAATTAGAGGGGACCGAACTTTTTGCACGGGCAGTCTGCCATGAGTGCGATCATTTAGAGGGAAAACTTTATATTGATATTGCAGAAAGTCCGGTTATGGATACCGATGCTTATTATGCCGAGATGGGAGAAGAAGAGTAGAAAGGGGGAAAAGATATGAAAATTGTATTTATGGGAACCCCAGATTTTGCAGTGGAGACACTTCAGACATTGTTAGAATCTCCTAGACATACCGTAGCAGCAGTAGTAACACAGCCGGACAAGCCAAAAGGAAGAAAAAAGGAGATGCAGCCTTCTCCAGTAAAGGAATTGGCACTTTCTTATCAGATTCCTGTCTATCAGCCGGTGAAAGTGCGGGCGGCGGAATTTACAGAAAAGTTAAAAGAGATGGCACCAGATGTTATTGTAGTGGTGGCTTTCGGGCAGATTTTATCAAAAGAAATTTTGGAAATCCCTCGATATGGATGTCTCAATGTGCATGGTTCTCTGCTTCCAAAGTATCGCGGAGCCGCTCCGATTCAGTCAGCTATTTTAGATGGGGAAAAGGAAACTGGGGTAACGATTATGCGGCTGGATACAGGAGTAGATACAGGGGATATGATAAAAAAAGCAGTGGTGCCGATAGAGGCAAAGGAGACGGCAGAAAGTCTGTTTCGAAAGTTATCGAAGCTGGGAGGACCGATGATAATAGAGGTATTGGAAGAGCTGGAGAAAGGAACGGCTGTCTTTGAGAAGCAGGAGGAGAGTCTTTCTTGTCATACAAAGAAATTGGATAAAGAGGTTGGAAGGATTTGCTGGGATCAGTCGGCGAAAAAAATCGATTGTTTGGTAAGGGGGCTGAATCCTTGGCCTAGTGCGTATACGACATTGGATGAAAAGATGCTGAAGATATGGGAAGTAGAAGAGGCTGAGCAGGGGGAAGAGGGGGATCAGTGGAAGGCAGGAGATGTGGTAAAAGTAGAGAAGGATCGATTTTTGGTAAAAACGGGGCAGGGGGTTCTTGCGGTTTTGGAGGTGCAGCTAGAGGGGAAGAAGCGGATGCGGACGGATGCTTTTTTGCGGGGGTATTGTGTTGAAGTTGGGATGCATTTGGGGAGTTGAGGGGATTTTTTAGGATGTGATCCGGACGCAGGCATCCTAGAGGAATTCTCTGCTGGGGCCGTTTGCACTAAGGCTTCCTCGCAGCGGACACATAAGGCACTAAAGAACAGTGCCTAAGTGCCGGCGGGAAGCAATACCCCTGCAGAGATTCCCTCTAGGATACCTGCTGTTTGTTGGTAAAGGATATCTCTCCTCTATGAGGAGAAGAGAGGAGAAGAATGGAAAGAAGTCATTAGAATATTGACTATTTGTCTGGAAAGTGTAGAGAATATAAATTGGAGGGAGGAATGGAATTGCTGACTGAGTATGATTTAATAAGTTGTTGTATCAATGGTTTGGATACTTATATTATTTCTCCAATTCAATATGAAATGTTTGTAAAGGATGAAACATTATTAAAAAAATTAAATCTTTTCTGTATAAAGCGTGAAATTGTAGATTTAATTCAAATAACGGAAAAATTTTGTACGAATTTATTATTTTTTGCACTGGTGCGGCATCCAAATAGAATAGAAAAATATAAATATGAGCCTGTTCTTTGTTATAAAAAGAAAGAGGGATTTTATCATGTTGCTTATCGGGATTCTTGGATGTGCAGAGAATGTAATAATATCCTTTCTACTTCGCTTATTATGCCAAAAAGCGAAGAAGATCCTATTTTCTATTGTGGAACGGAAAGTCAATATCCGAATATTCCATCTTTCTTTCAAAAGCTCCCCTGTCCAAAATGTGGAAAATTATTACAAAATCATTTAATGAGTATTCATCATTTAAGAAAAAATTTAATTTGGGGAAAAATTTAATGAAAGAATTTAACCGATCAAGGAAGCAGCGAAGCAGATTCCGAATTTCTTTTGACTTCTGTAGAAGGTAAAAATAATCTAATATAAAAAGTACTTTTATAAGTCAATTTTGGATAATATTTTAATAAATGTATATTTTAATAGTGTTTTAATAAAAATTTTATTGAAAGTGATATTGTGACAATAAAATAATTCCTGTAAAATAGACGGTAAGCTTTGAAAAATAAAAATAAATCGTTCAGGCAGGAAAGACAGTCGGATGGGGGAAGTACTCTCCCACTGCAGTGACTTCGGAAGGAAGCTAGAAGGTCTTAAGCTTCTGCTTCGAATATCTAGGATTTTTTGCCATTCTCGAATGGCAAAAAAAGAGGTGTGTTTAGCCCGCTGCACGGGCGAATTGCACCCCGGTCCGTCCGGTTGGCTGCACGAAAATGCAGAAGCTTTAGACCTTCTTGCTTTCTGGAGTCGGAACAGCAGTGGGAGAGTACTTCCCCCATCCGGCGTCCGGCAAGAAACCGCCTAAATTCAGCAAATTTTCATTTCACTTATTTTCATCCTCAAGAAAGGAAGGGATTTTTATGCGAGGTTTTTATTTTGGCATCGATCCAACCTATATTTTAATTCTTATAGGTGCAGTAATCTGTATGATTGCATCTGCAAAATTACGCTCTACTTATTCTAAATACAGCAGAGTCCGCAGTATGAGCGGAATCACCGGAGCAGAAGCAGCCAAAAAAATTTTATACAGTCAGGGAATCAGAGATGTCTCTGTAGAACATGTAGCAGGCGATTTAACCGATCACTACGATCCACGCAGCCATGTTCTCAGGCTTTCCGATACCACATATGCAGATACTTCCGTTGCGGCAGTAGGGGTGGCAGCACATGAGTGCGGTCATGCCGTACAGCATGCGACCGGCTATGCTTTATTAAATATTCGAAATTCTATTGCACCAGTGGTTTCTATCGGTTCGAATCTTTCCTGGCCGTTGATTCTTTTAGGAGTAATCCTTAGCTGGAATCCAGTTTTAATTCGGCTTGGAATTTGGATGTTTGCATTAGCAGTAATCTTTCAGCTTGTAACGCTTCCGGTTGAGTTGGATGCTTCTAGAAGGGCACTGCGGCTGCTTCAGGAGAACGGAATTTTATATCAGGATGAAGTTCCAGGGGCAAAACGTGTACTTTCGGCTGCAGCTATGACCTACGTGGCGGGATTGCTGTCGGTTATCTTGCAGATGCTCCGTTTGGTGCTTTTATTTGGAGGAAATCGGCGTGATGACTAATACGAATACCATTCAGGTTAGAGAAATTGCTTTAGAAGCACTGTTGGAAATTTTGGAAAAAGGCAGGCTGTCTCATCTGGTGCTGGGACAATTTTTAAGAAAATATCAATATTTAGAAAAGCAGGACAGGGCATTTTTATCCCGGTTGGTAGAGGGAACAATTGAAAGAAAACTAACATTGGATTATATATTGGATCAATATTCTAAAAAGGTTTCTGTACAAAAGATGAAACCGGTAATACGGACACTGCTTCGAATGGGGAGTTATCAGATTTTATATATGGATGGCGTGCCGGATTCGGCGGCTTGTAATGAGACGGTAAAACTGACCATTCGAAGAGGATTTTCTGGTTTAAAGGGATTTGTGAATGGGATTCTTCGAACGATAGCACGAGAAAAAGAGCAGATCCCATTTCCAGAAAAAAATTCCTTAGAGTATTATTCTGTTGTTTATTCTATGCCAGAATGGATTGTAGAACAGTGGATGGAACAGTATGGACAGAAGATAACAGAGAAGATGCTGCTTGCCGGGTTAGAAGCAAAAGCAGTTACGGTACGGATTCGTACAGGAACACTGCAGTGGGAAGAGGGAGAGAAAAGTCTTTTAAAGGAAGCGGATGTACAGGAGGTTTTCTGGTATCCAGAGGCTTGGATTCTTTCGGATTATGATTCATTTGAAGAATTGGAAAGTTTTCAAAGCGGAGCGGTTCAGGTGCAGGACATCAGTTCTATGATGGTGGCAGAGGCAGCCGGTGTAAAAGAAGGGGATTTTATCTTGGATGTCTGTGCCGCACCTGGTGGGAAAAGTATTCATCTTGCAGATAAATTGCAGGGAACCGGATGTGTGGAAGCAAGAGATCTGACGGACTATAAAATAGGTCTGATAGAGGAAAATGCACAGCGATGCAGAGTAAACAATCTAAGGGTAAAGAGATGGGATGCATTGGAGTTTGATAAGACTATGGCAGAAGCGGCGGATATTGTAATTGCCGATCTGCCCTGTTCTGGACTTGGTGTAGTCGGAAGGAAAAATGATTTAAAGTATCATAGCAGCAGAGAGGGACAGAGGGAATTGGTGCAGCTTCAGCGAAAAATTCTGATGACAGTATCTGCTTATGTAAAAGCAGGCGGCGTGCTGATCTATAGTACTTGTACGACTAATCGGCAGGAAAATGAAGAAAATGTCAGATGGTTTTTAGAAGAAAATCCTTCTTTTGTTCTGGAAGATTTAACGGAATATCTGCCGAAAGGAATGACAGAGGCAGCAGATCCGATATTACAGTTAAAAGAGCAGATAACATCAGGAATGGTGGGACTTTTGCAGGGAGTATTTCCTTCAGATGGCTTTTTTCTTGCTCGATTAAAGAAGAGAAAAGGATAGAGGAGAAGAGGAACAGAGAAAGAAATTGGAGCAGAGAATTGGAATGAAAAAAGATATTAAATCATTAAGTCTGGCGGAGCTGGAATCAGATCTGGAAAAGCTGGGAGTAAAGTCTTTTCGGGCAAAACAAATTTATCAGTGGCTGCATCAGAAACAGGTCACTTCTTTTGATCAGATGACAAATCTTTCAAAGGAACTGCGGGAACAATGTAAGCAGATCTATGAACTGCCGATATTAGAGGCGGTTGAGATAAAAACTTCTGCTATAGACGGAACACAAAAGTATCTCTTTCAATTGGCAGATGGAAATGTAATAGAAAGTGTTTTAATGAAGTATAAGCATGGAAATTCTGTCTGTATTTCTTCTCAGGTAGGCTGCAGGATGGGCTGTCGTTTTTGTGCATCGACTTTAGATGGATTGGAACGAGGGTTAAAGCCGTCCGAGATGCTAGAGCAGATTTACCGTATTTCTCAGATAAGTAAGGAGCGGGTGTCCCATGTCGTTATTATGGGAACGGGAGAGCCGATGGATAATTATGATTCCGTTTTAAAATTTCTTTCGCTTCTTACCGATCAGGACGGACTTTTGATCAGTCAGAGAAATATTACATTGTCTACCTGCGGGCTGGTACCAGAGATTAGAAAGTTAGCACAGGAACATCTTCAGATTACATTGGCACTCTCTCTTCATGCCCCGAATAATACCATTCGAGAGAGGCTGATGCCGGTTGCAAACCGCTATTCTATAGAAGAGGTATTGGAGGTCTGCTGGTATTATTTTCAGGAGACAGGAAGACGGATTTCTTTTGAGTATAGTTTGGTTCAGGGAGTAAACGATAGAAAAGAACATGCCGCTGAATTGGCAAAACGGCTTAGAGGCAGAAATTGTCATGTCAATCTGATTCCGGTAAATCCCATTAAAGAGCGGGATTTTCGGCAGACTCGGCAGGCGGAAGTGCTGGAATTTAAAAAGGTACTTGAAAAAAACGGAATTAATGTTACTATAAGAAGGGAAATGGGCAGAGATATACAGGGAGCTTGTGGGCAGCTTAGAAAGGGTTATCAGGAGAGACAGCAGAGTACAAAGGAGGGAGAGGAATGAAGGCATATGGATTAACCGATATCGGTCAGGCACGAGCCGTCAACCAGGATGCTATTTTTTATTCCATTGAGCCGGTGGGCAATCTTCCAAATCTGTTTCTTGTTGCAGACGGAATGGGAGGGCATAAGGCAGGGGACTACGCATCTTCTTTTACAGTGGAAAAATTTGTAGAAATAGTACCTAAGATAACCAGTAAGAATCCGATTACGATTTTAAATTATACATTAAAAGAAGTCAATGCCCGTCTGTTTCGTCAGGCACAAAGTACGCCGGAGATGGAAGATATGGGAACGACTTTAGTTGCGGGAGTATGTACAGCACAGGAGTTTTATATTATGAATATAGGAGACAGCCGCCTTTATCTAATCAATGATACGATCCGCCAGGTGACAAGAGATCATTCCTATGTGGAAGAACTAGTATCGATGGGAAAGCTGGATAAGAAAAATGCCAGAAATCATGAAAGTAAAAATGTAATTACACGTGCGGTCGGTGTCAGTGAGAAAGTGATGGCAGATTTTTTTGAAGTGGAAATCCATGGAAGGGATCAGATTCTTTTATGTTCGGACGGATTGACCAATATGGTATCGGATTCAGAGATTCTTCATATCGTGAATAGTGAAAGAGGAATAGAGGAAAAGGCAGGAAAGCTGGTAGAGCTGGCGAATAGAAACGGTGGGAAGGACAACATATCGGTTGTACTGGTAGAGCCGGATGAATTTGAGGTGTAAATATGTTAGCAAATGGAGTGTTTTTAAATGACCGTTATGAAATATTAGGCAAAGTCGGTTCCGGCGGTATGTCTGATGTCTATAAAGCGAAATGTCATAAACTCAATCGGTTTGTAGCAATTAAGGTGTTAAAGCAGGAATATAGTGAAGATAAAAATTTTGTAGCAAAATTCCGAGTGGAAGCACAGTCAGCGGCAGGTTTAAGTCATCCCAATATTGTCAGTATCTATGACGTAGGAGAGGACAACGGATTTTACTATATCGTAATGGAATTGGTAGAAGGAATTACACTGAAAAACTACATAGAGAAAAAGGGAAGGCTGGATGCGAAGGAAGCGGTTAGCATTGCTATTCAGGTTGCACAGGGGATACAGACCGCACACAGCCATCATATTATTCATCGGGATATTAAGCCGCAGAATATTATTATTTCCAAGGAGGGAAAAGTAAAGGTAACCGATTTTGGGATTGCCAGAGCCTCTTCTGCACAGACGATTAATTCAAATGCAATGGGATCGGTGCACTATATTTCACCGGAACAGGCAAGAGGAAATTATAGCGATGAACGAAGCGATATCTATTCACTTGGAATTTCTCTTTATGAAATGATTACCGGGCGAGTACCGTTTGATGGAGATACTACGGTATCCGTTGCTCTGCAGCATATTCAGTCTGAGATTCCTTCTCCCAAAGAGATTGTTTTGGATTTGCCGATTAGTGTGGAGAAAATTATCTATAAATGTACACAGAAAAAACCGGAACGCAGATATGCAAAGGCAGGGGAGTTAATTGCTGATTTAAAGCAGTCGCTTCAGACACCGGAAGAAGATTTTGTACAGATTCCAATTCCGAATTCTTCTGCACAGACAATTTCTATGACACCGCAGGAGTTAGAATATATTAAGATGGAAAGCGGTACAGGAACGTCTGAGCATAAGAGAGAAGAAGTGGTAGAGGTCTTGATTCCGTCTGTTCGGAAAAAAGAAAGTCCGGCAGTAAAAGGAGAGATGCGGCAGCAGCTTTATATTGAACCCGAATTAGAGCCGGAAGAAGAACAGGTCAATCCTAAAGTGGAAAAAGTGATGACTGTAGTTAGTGTGGCAGCGGCGATTTTAATTGTATGTCTTTTAGTGTTTATTGTGGTAAAACTGCTCCCTAATACAAAGCAGGGGGCATCGAGTCCAACGACAACGAAAACATCAGAAACTACTACAGTGAAGGAAGAAACAACAACAGCTTCCGATGAATCAACAACTTCTGCTGTTAATAACAATTCCCATACAGCAACTTCTAAGATGCCTAATTTAAAAGAGATGAGTGAATCGGATGCACTGATTGCGTTAAATCGGGTCAATCTAGGAATGAATAAGTCTTATGAGAATTCCAATCAAGTGCAGAAAGGATATGTGATTTCACAGGAATTTCCGGCGGATACAGATGTAAAGAAAAATACTTCTGTGAAAGTGGTGATTAGTTTAGGACCGGATCAGTTTCAGGTACCAGATGTGCTGAATTTAAAAGAAGCCGATGCTGTTGCAATGTTAGAATCTTATCAGCTGCATGTCAGTACAGAGTATACTTACCATGATACTGTGATAAAGGGGAATGTAATCAGTACCAGTCCTTCTCATTCTACTATGGTTTCTCAGGGAGAAAATATTGTATTAAATATTAGTATGGGACCTGAGTTTGTCAATGTGATTATGCCAGATTTAAAAAATTTGACAGAAGCAGAGGCACGATTTAAAATAGAATCCAATGGATTGATTGTTGGAGAGGTGGAAAGTGCCTACAGCAGTGAGATTGCGGAGGGACGTGTAATCAGTCAGAGTTTGGAGAAAAATGGAAAAGTGAAACAGGGAACTACTGTGGACTTTGTGGTGAGTCTTGGGGAGGAAGAGACCGAGCCAGAGACGACCAGTACGCCGACTGGGACGGTAACGGTAACTTCGGCACAGGTAGCGGAGTATATTTCAGGAGGAAGTTTTGCTACTCCGGTGGTACCAGGACCTGGAATGGAAGAACCAACTTATTACGCAGAAGCAACTCTTCGCTTAGAGCTGGTACAGACAACGGAGGATGGACGTACTATTTCAAGAACAGTAAATACTCTGACCGTAACACCAGATAAGTTTCCTTATCGGGAAGAGGGAATTGTAGGAGAACCGAATTTGACAGAGGGAAGTGTGCGGGTTTATCTTTCTTTTGGAGGAGAGGAGTATTTCTGCGGAAGTTGTCTTGTGGATTTTCAATAAAAGAAGAGGAGAGGTTATGCAGGGAAAGATTGAAAAAGGAATTGCCGGGTTTTATTATGTTCATGTTCCGCAGGAGGGAATCTATGAATGTAAAGCGAAAGGAGTATTTCGGAATCAAAAAGTAAAGCCTTTAGTGGGAGATGATGTAGAGATTGCAGTTTTAGATCAGGAAAAGATGGTTGGAACGATTGTGTCTCTCTATCCTAGAAGAAATACTTTAGTTCGCCCGGCAGTTGCCAATATCGATCAGGCATTGGTTATTTTTGCTGTAACAGATCCTTTGCCGAATTTAAATCTACTGGATCGGTTTTTAATTACGATGGAACAGCAGAAGGTGGATACGGTGATCTGTTTTAATAAGCGGGATTTGGCAAAAGAGGAACAGCTTGCAGAGTTAGAAGAATGTTATGCGGTTTGCGGTTATCCGGTTATTTTTTCCAGTAATTCGACTTTAGACGGGATGGAGGAAGTAAAGGAGGTACTGACTGGAAAGACAACGGTGCTTGCCGGACCTTCCGGGGTCGGAAAGTCTTCTTTGCTCAATCAGTTAAATCCAGAGGCAAATATGGAGGTTGGAAGTATTAGTGAAAAGATTCGAAGGGGAAAACATACCACACGGCATAGTGAATTATTTTATATAGAGGAGTTAGGAGAGGACACCTATGTATTTGATACACCAGGATTTACTTCTTTATATCTGACGGAATTAGAAGCGGAAGAGTTAAAGGATTATTTTGTGGAATTTGAAGAGTATCAAAAGGCATGTCGGTTTAAGGGGTGTGTTCATCTTCAGGAACCGGATTGTGCAGTAAAGCAGGCGTTAGAGCAGGGAAAGATCAGCCCGAGCCGATATAAAAACTATACCGCACTTTATTGGGAATTATATGGGAAAAAGAAATATTAAGTACAACTTGTGACAGATAAAAAAGTAGTGCAGAAAAGGAGTATATTATGTTAAAGTTAGCACCTTCTATCTTGGCTGCAGATTTTACTTGCTTAGGAAAAGAAATTGAAATGGTAGATTTTGCAGGAGCCGATTATATTCATATTGATGTAATGGATGGAGTCTTTGTACCCAGTATCTCTTATGGGATGCCGGTAATTGAGTCTATCCGCAAGACAACCAAAAAGGTGTTTGATGTACATCTGATGATAGAGGAACCGATTCGCTATATTGATAGATTTGCAGAGGCGGGGGCGGATTTGATTACCGTACATGCAGAAGCGTGTAAGCATTTGGACAGTACGATATGGAAGATTCGCCGCTGCGGCAGGAAAGCAGGGGTGGTATTAA
This sequence comes from uncultured Lachnospiraceae bacterium, assembly GCA_910585255.1. GTDB lineage: Bacteria > Bacillota > Clostridia > Lachnospirales > Lachnospiraceae > MGBC114844. Next base: position 1,664 of record CAJUEI010000043.1, on the reverse strand, counting down.
ATCCTGCTACTCCATTAAATGCGATTCTTTGTATTTTGCAGGAAGTGGATATGGTACTTTTAATGTCAGTAAATCCGGGGTTTGGCGGACAGAAATATATTTCTTATATAACGGATAAGATTCGGGAACTGAGAAGAATCAGCAATGAGCGAAATTTGGATTTAGATATTGAGGTGGACGGAGGAATTCGGTTGGAAAATGTTCGGAAGGTAATCGAAGCCGGGGCAAATGTTATTGTAGCGGGATCTTCGGTGTTTCAGGGGGATATTGCTGCAAATGTACGGGCTTATAAGGCAATATTTGAAGAATACGGGAATGAAGTTCCTATGGATTTTCGGGTGGATATTAATTCGGTTTAAGGATAGGATAGAATAGAGAGGATGGATATGGGAACGGGAGTGACTTGGATCTTTGCGGGCGGAGAAATTTCTGATGGGTTTGTTCAGATGTATATGGAAAAGAGTCGGGCAGATTGGATTGTTGCGGTAGATGGAGGACTGGCAGCGGTGAATCGGCTGGGGATTTCTCCAACACATATTGTCGGAGATTTTGATACGGTAAATGCAGAGCTTTTAGAACAGTACCAGGCGGATCCAAAGATTGTAATTCGAAAATTTCAGCCGAAGAAGGATCTTACAGATGGGCAGATTGCAGTTGAACTGGCATTGGAACTTGGCAGTACAAGGGTGGTGGTGTTTGGGGCAACTGGAAAGCGGCTGGATCATCTGCTTGGAAATTTGGATTTGCTTTATTTGGCAGAGCGGGATGGTGCCTGCTGTGAGATAGTGGATGCCTGTAATCGAATTCGGCTGCTGCGGGCAAAGCAGCATTATAGGATAGAGCAGAAGATGCAGTTTGGGACTTATGTTTCACTGCTGCCTTTTACGGATCGGGTGGAGGGGATTACATTGAAGGGGTTTTTGTATCCTCTTGTGGATTTTACAATGACTCGTTTTAAGAATCCTACGCTTGGGATTAGTAATGAAGTGGTGGAAGAGAGCGGGGATATCTGGTTTTCGAAGGGGATTTTAATCTGTGTGGAATCGGTGGATGCATAGAAGAAAAAGGATTTGTAGTGATGAATAGGCATATCGGATAGAAGGGTATGCCTATTTTTTATGAGTTTATTATGTCTATTAGAGGATTTGATCTTTATCGGAAGGGAGATATTGGGCGATATCTTCTATACGGCAATGGAAAATGCGGCATAAGTCGTTGATTGTAGTTGTATTCATGGGTTTGTTTTTTCTTAGTTTATCAATAATTGCACTGGAAATATGGTGTTTGTGGATAAGGGTGTATGTCGTTTCTGGTGAATTTTTTAATGTGATCCAAAACGGACTATAGTCAATCATAGGAATACCTCCATGTGATAGATAGTATTAGGATACGTGATAGTTTTATACTTGACTATAGTCAGGAAAATAACTATAATATGGGAAATGTGCAGAAAGATGAGGATAACGGATATGGTGATTAATGATTTTTTAGATGCGGGGATGCTGATTGAGGGAAAAGTGAGGATCTATACTTATAATGCAGAGGATAAGAAGGTGATTCTTTTTGAGACAGAGGATTTTTTGCAGTATGGGGACGGGATGAGTTATGAGATTGCGGAGAGAGAGATTACTGCTATTGTGGGGGGTGATGGGCTGGAGATAGAG
>CAJUEI010000042.1 GCA_910585255.1 uncultured Lachnospiraceae bacterium | reverse complement strand
GTCTGCACTCCCACTGAAACAAGAAAGTCCCAACCCACCGCTTTCGCCTTGGCGGCTTAGAAGCGGGGGACTTTCTTGATAAGGTTAAAAGAATGGAGGGATAAAAATGGAAGCCTATACAAATTTTGCTCAAGTCTATGACTTATTTATGGATGATATCCCCTATACCGAGTGGTGTGACTATATCACCTCTCTTTTACAGGAATATCAGATTTCAGAAGGACTTCTCTTAGATTTAGGCTGCGGCACAGGAACACTTACCGAAGCACTTTCTAAAAAAGGCTACGATATGATTGGAATAGATGCCTCTTTGGAAATGTTAGAAATTGCAATGGAAAAACATCTTGCATCCGGCAGCAATACCTTATACCTATTACAGGATATGCGAAATTTTGAACTATACGGCACAGTAAAAGCGATTATCAGCATCTGTGATTCCATCAACTATATCCTGACATTAGAGGAACTGATTCAGGTGTTTTCCCTGGTCAATAACTATCTCGATCCAAAAGGCATCTTTTTATTTGACCTAAATACAGAATACAAATATCATACCCTTCTTGCAGACAATACTATTGCAGAAGCAAGAGAAGACAGCAGCTTTATCTGGGAAAATTACTATGATCCTGATACTAAAATCAACGAATACCATCTCACTCTTTTTCTAAAAGAAAAAGAGGAACTCTATCACCGCTACACCGAAACTCATTATCAGCGTTCCTACTCTCTAGAAGAGATTCAAACCGCTCTGCAAAAAGCAGGTCTAACCTTTCTTGCGGCATATGATGCTTTTACAAGAGAACCTGTAAAAGCAGACAGCGAACGAATCTATATTCTTGCCCGTGAGTGCAGAAAATGAGAAAAACGTGAAAAGTATAAAAAAAGGAATAGCAGATATCTATTTAGAAAGGATTCAATAATGCCAAATCAAACTTCCGATTATATTATACGAGCAACTGCTGCAAATCATCAAATTCGTGCATTTGCAATTACTTCAAAAGAACTGGTGGAACATGCCAGACAGATCCATCACACCACTCCTGTTGCTACTGCTGCACTGGGCAGGCTTCTGACAGGAGCCGCTATGATGGGCAGCATGATGAAAGGAGATTCGGATCTCCTTACCATCACCATGAGAGGAGACGGTCCTATTAACGGCATCACAGTAACCGCAAACTCCTTTGCCCAAGTGAAAGGATTTGTCGGCAATCCTAACATCACGCTTCCTCTAAACTATGCCGGAAAACTGGATGTGGGTGCCGCTATCGGCTATGGCACAATGACTGTCAGTAAAGATTTAGGACTAAAAGAACCCTATAACAGCGAACTTCCGCTTACCACCAGTGAAGTAGCAGAAGACTTAACCTACTATTTCGCCAAATCAGAGCAAACACCTTCTGCCGTTGCACTAGGTGTCTTAATCGACAAAGACTGTACCGTAAAACAAGCTGGAGGGTTTATTCTTCAGCTTATGCCCTTTGCAGAAGAGTCTGTTATCAGCACACTAGAAAAAAAAGTAGCATCCCTAACCTCTGTAACCGCCCTCTTAGAAAAGGGAGATTCTCCAGAACAGATATTAGAACAGATCATCGGCGATTTCTCAATTGAAATTACCGACCATATCACTCCTTCTTATTTTTGCGGCTGTTCTAAAGAGCGTGTTTCCAAAGCCCTTATCAGTGTAGGAAAAAAAGAACTTTACTCCATGATTCAAGAGGGTAATAATATCGAAGTCAACTGCCATTTCTGCAATACCAACTATATTTTTACTCCTGCAGAACTTCGAAATCTATATCAACATCTTTAAAACATCAGTATCACTTACTGTATAAATAAAATAATTTATAAAAGGAGGCTCCTATGCAGACACTTACCATTCGAAACACGGTATTTGGAGATGGTATTCCAAAAATCTGTATTCCGATTATCGGAAAAAACAAAAAAGAAATTTTCCAAACTACAGCAGAAGTTTCTCTACTGCAGCCAGACTGTATAGAATGGCGTATTGACTGGTTCGAAAACTATTCCGATGAAACAGAAGTCCTATCCGTATTAAAAGAACTGCGAAAAACCATTGGCTCTACCATCCTAATTGCTACATTCCGCACACAAAAAGAGGGAGGAAAAGCACAGCTTCCCTACCGAGACTACGAAAAATTAAACCTCCACATCGCCAAAACCGGCTTTGCCGATTTAATCGATGTAGAAGCATTTTCCTATGGAGAAATTTCAGAAAATCTAATTGATCGAATTCACTTGTCCGGCACAAAAGTAATTGGATCCAGTCATGATTTTAACCGCACTCCTCCTCTAAATGAAATGCTGAACCGTCTCAGAAAACTGCAAAATATGAATTCGGATATTCCCAAACTTGCCGTAATGCCAAAATCAACTGCAGACGTATTAAACCTTATGATGGCAACCAATACCATGGCTTCCGAATATGCAGATCGCCCTATTATCACCATGTCTATGACAAATATCGGCTGTATCAGCCGAATGACTGGAGAACTATTTGGAAGTGCCGTTACCTTTGCAAACGCCGGACACGCATCCGCCCCCGGACAGCCAGACATTATCTCACTGCGGGCTGCCCTTGCATTAATACATAACACACTGCAATAAAACTATTCGGAGTGCGGTACTGTTGCCGCACTCCTTTAATAAATTCCTTTTAACTCCACTCCAAAATAAAAAAACTTTAAAATATCCGAATATAAATATCCTATCTCTGCCATCCGTTTTGCCCCATTCTGACTCATTCCTGCCCCATGTCCAAACCCTCCACCGGTAATCTGATAAGCAATCTCCTCTCCCTCCGTTACAATATCCACCACAAAATATCCGCTGGGCAGCAGCGAAAAAGAGGGATTCTCCTTCCCATCCTTATCCAGCAAAGAAAGTCCTTTCGGAGACAAGAAAGCCCGAATGGCATACTCCCTGTCAAATACAACCGTTCCCGCCGTTCCGCTCACCTGCAGCTGTTCTGCCACTCCGCCGCTCCCTCTGCGGCTTACCTGTATAGATGTTGGAACCCCTACTGCGTCATAAACTCCCTTCTCCTGCAAAAGCCTTATCAAATCCTGATTAGAAAAGCGAATACTCCATCGGTACCAAGGAAACCCCGAATCAAAATCACTCTCCTGTCTGCCCATTATAAAAGTTCGAAAGTTCTCCTCTTTCTTCAATTCCTCCGGGCTCTGAAAAGCAGCCGCATTTCCCCCGCCTTCCGCTTCCACAAACCGTCCCTGAATATAACTGCAGTCCTCCTTTGAATTCCAAATCCCTGCATCTGTCGTTGTTCCGCAAGAAGTAGAAAAATAATAAGCTTCTACCAGCTCTTCCCCGCTTACCATAACCTGTCCCCTTGTTTCATCTACCGCCCTTGTAGAAGACTCCTGCTCCGCAATATTATTATACACCTGAAATGCCGTTGTATCATCCACATGTGCACCATAGGCAAATAAACTATTCTGCAGAATATTTCTGCAGGCATAGCTTCTTGCACAGACTGCCTGTGCCTTTAATGCCTCCAGCCCATAAGACGCCGGCATCTCACTTGGTACAACAGCATACAGATACTCCTCTACAGAAAGCTCATTCCTTAAAAGATATCCCTCCTGCCTAAGCTCCACCTCCAACTTTCCACGATAAAAAGGCTTTCCCTGCAGCTTTTCCAACGAAGTCACCTGTATCCGTCTGCCGCTTTCATTGGTAATCTGATAGGTATGTCCCTCCTCTATCTTCTTCTCTATTATAGCTCCGCTACTCTCTTCTACCAGCCAAAGATGCTGTTCGTTACTCTGCTCCTCCAAATAAAACCATATCTCTGTCTGAGGTGCCGTCCGATAACTCTCTCTCCCCTCCACATCTTCCACCAACAGCGTATCCTCTGCATAAAGAACCACCTGCGGATGAAACTGTTCTGCCTGACTGCCTGAAAGCAGCACACGAATATTGGTAACACTTGGCTTCTGCTCCAACAGTGCTGCACAGATCAACCCGCCTCCTACAAAAAAACTCTGTACATCATACCCTACAATAATCTCATTTGTCATTCCTTCTCCAATTTCCCCATAATTGCGATAGATATGGAAATTCTCTGACACAGGCACCTTCCCATATCCCTCTATTTCAATCTTATCCTGACTAACCGACAAAACTTTCCCTCGTATCTTATCTGGTTTTATCTTAATCGAAACTAAGCGGTTCTGTTCCATTCGAATATCTGCTATTACATCCTTATACTCCGACTCTGCCGCCGCCTCTATGGCATAAATCTCTCCCTCTGCCAAAAAAATCAGCTCCCCATTTTTCCAAGACAGCACCCATGCATTTTGAAAATAACAATTCCTCTGTTCCTCTCCCAGAAAAGACTCCGGCTCTTTTCTATAATCCTGCATCTTTGTTTCTGCATACCAAATTCCCATTGTACTAAATAAAATAATCCCTAATAAAAAGATTCGTATTTTCTTTTTTTCTGACATTCTCTCACCTGCAATCGGACAACTTTTTATTCCAGTATATGCATAAAAAGGGCAATCCATACGGATTGCCCTTACTTTTGTGCATACCCAAAATGCCGGTTCCTATTATTTGACGCCTAGCCGAGCTAGGTGGGTTACCGCAGCAAAGTTTTCTGTCTTCCACTGCTCATTCGGAGGCCTGACATCCGACTTGCAATATAGGAGTCCCATAAACGTAAATGTAGGTTCAAAGAAATAGGATTATCGTACATCCCAGGATAAACACATCTCTCATTTGCTAAACCTATTATACTCTACTCATTACAATTTTTCAAGGCTATTTTTTAGGTTATTTTTTCTATTTTTCGTATTGAAAGTGCATCTTTCCCTTTCTGCTATTTGGTCTCTCCCCAATTTCGCATAATTCTGCTTCTGTTACAGAACTTAAATTTTTATGAATCCGTGTCGCACACTCTGGACAATATCTCCCATAGCGAATATCTGTACCGCAGCTTTCACACTTTAAATAAATATCCGATCCCTCTGGAATCTCCAAACGTCCATCCTTTAAATAGCTATAAATCTGCTTAATACTAATATTTAACTGATCACTAACTTCCACTACACTGGCTCCGACATGATCCCAAATATACTCCTTTACTTTATGAAACATTTCATCGTCTATCTTTGCACATCTATCACAATATCCATAGCCAAGCCCCTTATAATAAAACAATCCTCCACACAATTTACAGGTACGAATCATTGTTTTATCTGCGTCTATCAAATTTGACATCTTTCATCCCTCCCACGCAAAACCAAATAATCTTTCCTTATTGACCACACAGATAAATTCTTATGTCCTTTTTATTGTAGCATTATTTTCCTAGCTTATCAATATAGAATTCAAACCGACACCTTAAAACTCAAGGACGCCAGAGCGTGTTAGGGGCATGCTGTTCCGCTCTCCAGAAAGCAGAAGCTCTAAGACTTCTGAATCTGCATGCATCCAACCGGACGGACCGGGGTGCAATTCGCCCGTGCAGCGGGCTAAACACACCCCTTTTTTGCCATCAGAAGATGGCAAAAATCCTAGTGGATCGACAGAAGTCTAAGAACTTCTAGCTTTCCTCCGAAGTCACAGCATGCCCCTAACACACTCTGGCTACATTGTTCCACAATTTACGTTTAAATTCCACCCCTAATCAAATACACAAACCTCTACTGTTTTAAATTATTCCACAATCTACATTTAAATTCCACCCCTAATCAAATACACAAACCTCTACTATTTTAAATTATTCCACAATCTACGTTTAAATTCCACCCCTAATCAAATATACAAACCTCTACTGTTTTAAATTATTCCACAATCCACGTTCAAATTTTACCCCTGATCAAACACACAAACCTCTACTATCTTACATTATTCCACAATCCACGTTTAAATTCTATCCCTAATCAAATACACAAACCTCTACTATATTTAAATTATTCCACAATCCACACCTAGATTTTACCTCTCTGCTTCATTCCTCCTCAAATCAGCTTTTACCTTACCTTTTAAAATATTTTTATAAAAAAGTAAGTCTCTCTATTCTACAAAAAAATCAGCTTCCCTCTACGGAGGAATGAATCAACCATAAATTTACAGGTAGGAAGAAACAGCTGGAGTGGGAAAGGAATTCCTTCTCGCTGTGACTTCGGAGGAAAGTTAGAAAGTCTTATGCTTCTGTCGATCCACTAGGATTTTTTGCCATTCTCGAATGGCAAAAAAAGGGGTGTGTTTAGCCCGCTACACGGGCGAATTGCACCCCGATCCGTCCGGTTGGATACAGGTAAATTCAGAAGCATTAGACTTTCTTACTTTCTGGAGAGCGGAACAGCGAGAAGGAATTCCTTTCCCACTCCGGCGTCCCCTCCCCTCCCATCCCCCAAAAAGTCCAAACAAAACTCCCATTATCAAAAATAACAGCCTGGGTCATTCCCCCCAAGCTGTCATCTTAAAAAATATTTTATTATTTACAGTGTCTCTGCTTCGCTTACAATCTTCTTCAATGCTGCCAATGCTTCATCCGGTAACTTATCATACCCTTCTTTCTTTGTAGCGAATCCTTCCACTGCCTGTACACGATTTAACATCGCACTCTTTAATGCTGCTACATAATCCTTATCAGCTAAATCCGGCTTAAAGTCAGCTGTCTTTCCAGACCAATCATACATAATCTCAATATCTTCAAAAGGTCCCCATGTCTCAAACTTTGCCTTGCCTTCTACGATAGATTCCAAAATACCAAGCGTATCAGCCGGTTTACACTTTGTTCCCATAAAATCGCCTGTATTTACAATATAGCAGTCTACATTCTTTTCCTCTACCAGCTTCTTAAACTTCTCGTAATCATTTACCAATGGATACGTTCTAAATGGATTTGCATAAGGAACGATTCTTAATGCATTTAAGTCTGTTCCTGCTGCCACACGTTCTGCAGTAGAAGTCTTTGTAGCCAATGTAGCACCCATAACAGAAGCCAATGCAGCACCCTTTAATTTAATTACCGGTGGAATAGCTGGATCTTTCATAATCCAGAAAATAGCATTTACCGGTGCATCAATCTTATCTACACGATTTGGAGACCACAGTTTTGACTTAATAGCACGACCATTTCCGTTTCTGATATCTTCTGTTACTAACTGTACTTTTCCTTCACTGTCTAATGTAGCAGAACAGTTCTGAGCGGATAATAAATATACATTATCTGCACAGCCAGTCGGATAATCTGCTGTCTTATCAAAATAAGTCGGCTCTAACGCAACAGATGCACAAGTGTCTGTGTTAATAATAAATGCATCATCATGCAGAACTTTAATAGAAGGATATTTGCCATTATGTTTTGCATGTGTTAAAGTAGATTTTCCAGAACCGGACAATCCATATACCGATGCAACAAACTTTGTTCCATCTTCTAATGTATATTCTTTCTGTCCGCCATGGCAGGACGCATATCCGTTTCTATTGGCAACTGCCCAAGCCATTGTAAGCGTACCTTTTTTGTGCTCTCCAAAATATCTCATACCAAGAATACAAGCACAGTTTTCTGCTGTATCAAAATAGCACATTGTAAGCGGATCGCTTAAGCAGCTATAATCTACATCTGGACGATTTCCCGGTACCCACTGCGGATCGGAGAAAATATAAATATCTGGCTCTTTTCCATCTCCTACTGGCTTAGAGGACTTATACATCTTTACATACTCATCCGACATATACTGGAAATTGATCATCCAATTGTAAAGAATATTCTCTTCTCCTTCTGGAATCAATAAATGTGCTTTTACCATAAATTCAGGATCTAATCCAACAAAGCACTCTGCATGATACAAAGTCTTCCAACGGGATTCATATACCGCATCCATTACAACCTTATCCAGCTTCTTATTGTCTACACCTGGCTCTCCTTTAATCCGGCGAGCTGCTGCATAACGTCCTGTTACGGCACCGTCATTAAACAGAAGAACTTTTGCGTCTTTTTCTAAACCAAATTCTTCTCCTCTGTATACCGGCATATCCGTAACAATGGTACCTGGCGAATTCTTTGCTAATTCATATGCTTCTTTTAAAGTATTCACTTTTACTACATTGTTTCCATAAAAAGCTGCTTCAATAATAGAACGGGTTGTGGAAAAACCAACTTTTCCTGCACCAATCTCCTCAATTGGATAATACGCTTTCGTTGACATGAATGATGTCCTGCTACTAAAACATATCAAAATATGTATCTAATAGCTTTTCCTTTCCTAGATTTTATTACGACTCTACCTGTTGTAATAACAACAGAAACTTTGCGGTTAGAAAGAGCTTCCGCATTTCTTTTATTATCTCATTATGACAAAAGATTGTCAAGACAACTATCTGATAAAATTATTATAAAAATCTAAAATCGTTTGCTTTTATACCCAACGCAGCCCCTTTGGATAGTGATTTTTTATTCCTGTTGGACTGACTTTTACCCAGCCTATCGAATATCCGTCTACGCAGAACAAATACCAGCCTTTTGGTTTATCTTGCTTATCCTGTCTATCTTTTTTATCCTTTTTATCTAAAATAAGCATTTCACCTTTTAAATAAGAAAGGATCTCCTTGCTGTCTCTAGGAAAAGAAAGTACTTTTTTTGTATCAGACGGAGAAAGAGCTAAAGCAAGTGCATGGGACGGCTCAAAGCGATTCTTTTTTAATGTTCCTAAGTGCAGTCCGGCTCGAAGAACTTTTAATCCTTTCATATCTACCATCTCTTCTGGTACCAAATAAAGTTCATTTCCAAAAAATTGATAGTTTCCCTGCTTAAAAGAAAATCCCATCTCCTTCTGAAATGCTTCCCAATCGGCAAGAGAATTTTTTTCTTTCTGATTGACTCTGTTACTGCTTTTTCTCTTTTTCTTGAAATTATCTTTTTCTGCTTTTTTACAAAGCACGGCAATATAATGACCCTCCCCCTTTATCTTATGAGGAAACAGCCGAAACGTTTTTGTGACTGACTCTGCCTCTCTCGTGCTGATCTTTTGATCGATCCACTCTGGGCAGCCTTGCAAAAATCCCATTTTTTTATATTTTTCAAAATCCAATTCTAAATCTACAGCAAATTCTGAATGAGCTTTTAAAAATAATGCCACTGTCTCTTCATCCTCTTCCGGTGCAAAGGTACAGGTTGAATAGACCAAACGTCCTCCCGGTTTCAGCATCTTTGAGGCTGCTTCCAAAATTTCTCTCTGCCGTATAGCACAAGAGTGAATATTTTGCAGTGACCACTCTAAACAAGCCGCTTCTTCCTTTCGGAACATTCCCTCTCCCGAACAGGGAGCATCCACCACAATCCGATCGAAAAATTCGGGAAAATACTGCTTTAAGGACATCGGATCTTCATTTGTTACAACAGCATTTCGAATTCCCATCCGCTCAATATTCTGGGAAAGAATTTTTGCCCTTGCTGGATGGATCTCATTTGCCACCAACAATCCCTGCCCATCCATCTGACTGGCTAAATGTGTCGCTTTCCCGCCCGGTGCTGCACAAAGATCCAATATCCGTTCTCCCGGTTTAGGAGCAGCAAGTGCCGCAACCGCCATAGCACTTGGTTCCTGAATATAGTAGACGCCTGCTTCATGATAAGGATGTTTCCCCGGATGCTCTTCAGAAGAATAAGAAAATCCATTCGGCTCCCATAAAACGGGGGTAAGTGTAAAAGGATTTTTTCTTAAGAATTCTTCTCTAGTTCCCTTTAACAAATTTATCCGAAGCCCACGAACGGCTTCCTTCTGATAACTATTATAAAAATCTTTATACTCTGCCTCAAGAAATCTCTTCATCCGTTCTGTAAATTCATGAGGCAGATTTTCTTTATTTTCTGTCATTACAGCCATTTCCTTTTCCATCAATCACCCCAAGCATAGAACCTGCCATTGTAATCTGTCCCTCTTCCTTCTGCACCACCTCGCCTTGTTTTTTATAAATACTCTTTTCAGGAACATATCCTCGAACCAAAGAAAGCGGATAAATATTACTCTGTCTTCCAACTACCGTTCCTGGATTTAATACACTTCCGCATCCCACTTCTACTTCATCTCCAAGCATTGCCCCAAATTTTTTTAATCCTGTCTCTATTCTTCCCTCCGGTGTTGCTACTGTAACAGGACGTTTATCTGCCTTTACATTAGAAGCAATCGAACCGGCACCCATATGTGCCTTATACCCTAAAATAGAATCCCCAACATAGTTATAGTGAGGCACTTGTACTCTATTAAATAAAATCGCATTTTTTAACTCCGTAGAGTTTCCCACCACTGCTCCCTCTCCTACAATTACCTTTCCTCGTATAAAAGCACCATGCCGAATCTCAGCTTCCTTTCCAATAATCGCCGGTCCATAAATACACGCAGTCGGTGCTATCTGTGCTGTCTTCGCAATCCAGATATCGTCTCCTCTTTTTTCATATTCCTCCTCCGGCAAAGTCTCTCCTAATTCTAAAATAAATGCCCCAATTTTCGGCAGCACCTCCCAAGGATATACCGCCTGTTCCAGCAGAGGAGCGGCTATTGTCTCCTCTAAACAATACAAATTTTTTACCATAACTTGTTCCATCTTTTTCTTTCCTTTCTATTCCTATCCCATTCGTCCTACGATTTCTGTTTTTTATAATTTCCTTCCACAATTTCAAAACAATTCCGAAGCAAATATTGATTATTCAGCCCCAGAACATTCTGTGTCCGCTTTCGAATAAAATCCTCCAATTTCACCATATATTCTTCTGAAGTAATCGTTCCCTCTGCTACATAAGTAAGCCCTTTCTCCCAACTAGCGGTAAGCTCTGGATTTAAAAGCGGTCGAATAGAAGCATTTACCACATCATAGATCATTTCTCCAATCTGAGTAGGAGTGATCGCCTGTGTCTTTTTATTTAAAGCAATATATTCATTTGCTACCAGTTTCTTTAAAATCTCTGCCCGTGTCGCACTTGTTCCAATTCCGCTTCCTTTTATCATAGACCGAAGCTCCTCGTCCTCAATTAGCTGTCCGGCGTTTTCCATAGCCAAAATCATCGTTCCAGAATTGTACCGTTTAGGCGGAGAAGTCTCTCCCTCCTTTATCCCAATCTCTTTTACCGAAAGCACCATTCCTTTCTTTAATCCCTTTAACGCCTCCAGCATTGCAGCATCACACTTTACATCTTCCACAACATCTTTCTCTTCCTTTTTCTTATCAAAAGAATTTCCAGTCACCACCAGATAGCCTTCCTCCAAAAGCACTTTAAAACTGGCAAAAAAACATTCCTTCTCCATCTTTGTCACCACACTGATCTTCTGATAAACCGCAGCCGGATAAAAAATACTTAAAAACCGCCGAACAATAGTCTCATAAATCCGAACATTAATCTGAGGAAGCGAAGTCAATCCATTCAGTCCCTGTCCGGTTGGAATAATGGCATAGTGATCCGTAATCTGCTTATCATTCACATATTTTGTCTTTTCTATTCCCTTATTCTTTCCATTATCCAAAATATATTTGGCAAAAGCCGCCCCATGGGCATAATTTAAAAGTCCCCGCAGATTTTTATCAATTTCCTTTGCCACAGCAGTAGATAATACTCTGGCATCTGTTCTAGGATAAGTCACCAGCTTTTTCTCATATAGTTCCTGCACCACCCGCAGCGTTTCATCTGGACTAATCTTAAACAGTCGTGAACACTCATTCTGCAGCTCCGCCAAATTAAATAAAAGCGGCGGATTTTTATTCTCTTTTTTTCGTTCCACAGAAACCACTTCTGTCTGCAAAGGCACCTTCTGCGTCAGCTTTCCCACCAACTCCTCCGCCTTTTCCTTTACCTTAAACCCATTCTCCTTATAAAGAAAAGGCTTCTGAAAATACTCTGACTCTGGCTGTACCCGCCACTCCGCCTCAAAATCTCCGCTTCCAAGTAAAATATCCGCCAGTACCCGATAAAACGGTGTCTTTACAAAGCTGCGAATCTCCCGTTCCCGTCTTACCACCATTCCAAGCACACAAGTCATCACCCGTCCAACCGAAATGACTGTCCGCTTATCCTTTTTTAAATAATTCGATATCGTATAACCATACTTTAAAGTCAAAAGCCGGGAAAAATTAATTCCCATCAGATAATCTTCCTTAGCTCGAAGATAAGCCGATTCCGAAAGCTGATCATACTCCGACAAATCTTTTGCATTTTTAATCCCTCTAAGAATTTCCTCCTCTGTCTGCGAATCAATCCAAACCCGAAGCCGCTTCTTATCCTTTACCTGAGCCATCTGCTCCACTAGACGATAGATATACTCTCCCTCCCGTCCAGAGTCAGTACAGACATAAATCTGCTTAACATCCGCCCGATTTAAAAGCCCGCTTACAATCTCAAATTGCTTCTTCACTCCGGGAATTACTTCATATTTCCATTCCGAAGGAAGAAACGGCAACGTCTCTAAGCTCCACATCTTTAAAGCAGCATCATATACCTCAGGATAACTCATCGTCACCAGATGCCCTACACACCAAGTCACAATAACCTGATCCGACTCTAAATATCCGTCCTTTCTTGTTAAATTTACTTTAAGTGCCTTAGCAAACTCCTGGGCTACACTTGGTTTTTCTGCAATATATAATGATTTATCCATTCTTACCTACCTTTATATTTTTATTCGTACTTCTTATCCTCTTCAATCACAATTCCATATCCCAAAAAACTTTTTTCTATCATATCATAAATAAATCTATTTGTAAAATCAGAGAACTATTCTTGCGAATACAAATTTATTTCCAAAGAGGACGCCAGAGAGCTTAAAGGGCACGCTATTCCGCTCTCCAGAAAGCAGAAGCTCTAAGACTTCTGAATCTCAGTGCATCCAACCGGACGGAACGGCACGCAATTCGCCTCTGCAGGAGGCTAAACACGTGCCTTTTTCGGGCACAAGTGCCCTCAAATCCTAGAAATCGACAGAAGTCTAAAAGCTTCTAACTTTCCTCCGAAGTCATAGCGTACCCCTTAAGCTCTCTGGCTGTATGATTCCACAATTTACGTTTCTTTTTTCCTTTAAAAATAGATGAATCAACTAAAAATTCACCAGCGAAAAAACACAACTAAAATTTAAAAGCAGCATCCTACATTACTAAACACGCTTTAATCTTAGCATTTACAGAAAACTAATAATGCCGAAAACGAAAGCAAAAACCATACAAAATGAACCTTTTATCTTAACATTTGAAAGAAACAATAATACTAAAAATAGAAACGAAAGCGGTACAAAATGGACTTCTATCTTAACGTTTGGAAAAAAACAATAATACTAAAAATAGAAACGAAGGTGTTACGAAATGGGCTTCTATCTTAACATTTGGAAGAAACAATAATACTAAAAATAGAAACGAAAGCGGTACGGAATGAGCTTTTATCTTAACGTTTGGAAGAAACAGCTAGAGTTTGGAAGCGGTATCTTGCTGCTGTGACTTCGGAGGAAAGTTAGAAAGTCTTATGCTTCTGTCGATTCACTAGGATTTTTTGCCATTCTCGAATGGCAAAAAAAGGGGTGTGTTTAGCCCGCTACACGGGCGAATTGCACCCCGGTCCGTCCGGCTGGATACACGTAAATTCAGAAGCATTAGACTTTCTTACTTTCCGTAGAGCGGAACAGCAGCAAGATACCGCTTTCAAACTCTAGCGTCCTCCCTCCCCCAAAAACCCTTCCCATTCCAATCCAACCCCATCACTGACAAACGTAATCGCCCCATACTCCTGTGTCATTAAAACCTCCACCCCACATTCCTCCAGCCGTTCCACTGTCTCCGCATGAGGATGCCCATAAGAATTTCCCTCTCCACAGGAAATCACCCCATATCTTGGACTCACCCTCTCCAAAAATCCTACACAGCTAGACCCTTTCGATCCATGATGAGCGACCTTAAGCACCTCCAATTCCTGTGGCAAAAGTGGCATCATCTGCAATTCCTGTTCCTCTCCAATATCCCCGGTAAATAAAAAATCCACCTCTCCATACCGAAGCCATAACACCATAGAGTAATCATTTCGATCCCCCCAAGTCACTTTCTCTTTTGGATGAACACACTGAAAAAATACCTCACCTCCTGAAATCCGATCTCCCGCCTTTAGATAAACCACCTGACCTCCTGCCCTCTCAGCCATCTGTGCAAGTTCGAGACAGGCATCATCTTCCCCTGCAATATCCGGCAGACACAATACCTTTATCCTGCAGCAGTCACTCTCTAAAATCTCCTTCACCCCACTGATATGATCTCCATCCGCATGACTGATAAAAACAAAATCCAACTCCTCCACCCGTTCCGATTGTAAAAAAGGTACGATCCGATACTCTCCCACTTTCTTTACATCCGAGCTTCCCCCATCAATCAAACAGACTTTCCCTGAAGGCAGCCGAAGAAAAATCCCGTCTCCCTGTGATACATCTAAAAAAGTAACTTCCAGCCTACCGCTCCCTTGAAAACTCAATACGGCAATGAAAAATACCATTACTGCTCCGCAGCCTGCTGTTAAAAAATTTCCTTTCTTTTTCTGCTTCTTTTGCATCTCATGTTGCTTCTGCTTCCAGCTTACCCACAGACAGAACATCCCTACCATTCCATAATAAATCCCAATCTGCTGCCAAGAGGGCTGTCCAATCAATAGCTGATGTTTGGGCAGCCGTTCTGCAAAGATACAGATCTTTTCATAGAACCAGAGAATATCATGTCCCATTCCAATTCCAATCATACCCAGAAAAGGAAAATACATCCCCAACAGTCCTCCGACAATTCCAGATATCATCACCAACGCCATACAAGGTATTACAATCAGGTTTAAAACAATCGACCACACAGCATAAGTAAAAAAGAAATATGCCGAAATCGGAAGTGTAACCCAGATCACACTCATACTAGAAACCAACGATTTTATAATAAAACTGCGGCTTTCTATATATCCGTTCAGCAGAGATCCAACTACCCCAATTCCAATAATCGCACCAAAAGATAATAAAAATCCTGCATAATAGATCTGATAAGGATTGCGAATTAAAAGCAAAAGTGCTGCCCATCCCGCCGCAGTCAAAATATCATAGGTTCTTCCCACTAAAGCTGCCGTCAATAGAAACAAAAACATAAGATATGCCCGCACAGTAGAAACCCCGGCTCCTGTCATCAGTACATAGGCAGCCATCACCCCTCCTGCTAAAACTTCAGAACTAAAAAATCCAAACCATTTCCGAAGAAAACGATAAAGCCCCATTCCAATCAAAGAAATATGTAATCCTGAAATTGCCAAAATATGAGAAATACCATTCTCTTCATAAAGCGACTTTACCTCTCCATCCAACTCCTGCTTTTCCCCCAATAATACTGCACAAAAAATACCGTAATCTTTTTCCGTACAAATTCTCTGATAGACTTGTTTCAACCGCTCTTTTAACTGCTGCAATCCTTCCCCTATCCAATCGGTCTTTCGGCTGACAACAGCAATCTGATCTGCCTTAATCTGATAGCGAATTCCCAATGCCCTATAATATTGATACCAATCAAATCCGCCGGGATTGGTTGCCCGCTCTGGAATTGCCAATACCCCTTTTGCACCGATTCGATTTCCCAGCCGAACCGTATTTTTTTCCCGTGCACAATCTGCCTTTACTGAGATCTGTATTCCATCTGTCTTTATCCTTTCTCCTGTACCAGAAATCACCACCGTATCTTTTAAAAAATATTGCTGATAATAGGTCGTTTTTGCCGTTTTATATAAAGTTCCTTCTACCCAAACCTGTTCCCGCTGCCGTGCCAGAAAATCTGTTTTTCCCTCCTGGCTCTCGGTCTGCATCCGCAGATAACCCAATCCAAAAAAGAAAATCAGACATCCCGCCTCTAACCATATCATCTGTCTGTTTTTACCTTCACTTACCCGCAGTATAAAAAATATACTGCAAAATACAAAAACTCCTACTACTGCAATTTCCATTTTGCCCTGACTAGACTCAGCCTGCCATACCTCTCCAAGTACGAACGCCGCCACCATCCATATCACTGGCCTTTTGATTTCATCCCCTCCGTTTCTTCCCTTTGTTCCCCTTCTGCTGCTATACTCTCTTGTTCTTCCTCTAAGGTAGTTACTAAATCCAGATTTCGTTCAAACAGTACATCCAGTGCTACAACCTCCCGATACTTTCGATTTGTTTCTCCGTTAATTGCAATCTGCACTTTACTGATACTTGTCAGTTCCGAAAGAGAATTGACAATTGCATAAATCGGCAGTACCTCTATCGTAGCAACGGCACTTGTCATAAACCCGGAATCTAAATTTACATAGCAAACCCCTTCCTGGGTCGATATATTTAAAATTTTTGTGTCAGAAGGAAGCACAGGGGAAAGCCCCTCTGTCTTTGGTCCTGCCACTAACTGCTCAATGACTAATCGTGACATAGAAGTAGACGTGGTATAGACAACTTCCCTCTGTTCCTCAATCAGCTTGTCCCCCTTACTATTTGAAAAATACAATGTCAATGTTGTCTTTTCATAATCATTGACATCTCCGCCCAAATCCTCAATAAAATCCGAAGCCCGCATGGTTCCCACAATCTTACCGGAAGAATCCATCAGCGGCTGATCATTGACATAAAAAATAAGATAGTCCACTCCGTCAATCTGTGCCAATGTTCGAACAATCGCCGCCCTAGAAAGAATTTCCGCAATCTGATTTTTCCACTCCATATAGCCGGAATCAAAATACAGTGCCAACTGCCGCTTTTCAGCATCATAGTTGGTCTTTATAATCTGTATATTTTCCGCTAGTACCCGTTTATTATCCACACTGTTTGGTGAATCCTGCGACAAAGCCCCTAAAAACTCTGCAATCAAATCCTCCGTCACCGTTAATTCCGTAGAAAAATTCTCCGATACCAATTTCGATTGACTGCGAATATAATACATCCGATACCCCTGCTGAGAGGAAGCTGTTTTCTCTGATTCTCCTCCGCACCCTGTACATACCAGACAAATTAAGAAACACAGCAATATTCCTATGCGATTTCTCATCTTTTTCCTCCCTTTTCTATCCGATATGACGCAAAGGAATCCTTACTGTAAATGTAGTGCCTTCCTTTTCCCTGCTAAACAATTTAATTTCTCCACTGTGCATCAACACAATACTTTTTGTAATCGAAAGCCCCAAACCGGTTCCGCCTGTCTCTCTAGAACGTGCTTTATCCACCCGGTAAAACCGCTCAAATACCATATCTTGTACATCTTCTGGAATCCCGACTCCCGAATCCGTCACCTTTACATAAAAAAATTTGTGATCCGCATTAAGAGAAACCTTTACCCATCCATCGTCATAGTTATATTTAATTGCATTTTCCACCAAATTGCTAAATGCCAATGTCAGCTTTACTTCATCAATCTCTGCCGTTACCGGACGAAAGCTTTCAAAGACCAGCTCAATATTTCTAGTAGCAGCAATCGGACGCAGCCGCTTTAAAATTAATTCTAACATTCCATTCATATCAATGCTGGTAATATTCAAAGCCACTGCATTTTTATCCAACTTCATTAAAGAAAGCAAATCCGTTATAATTTTGCTCTCTCTGTCAATTTCCGCTGCAATATCTACCATAAATTCCTTATAGAGTTCATTGGGTACTTCTTCCTGCGACAGCAACGAGTCTGCCAACACTTTCATAGAAGTAATCGGCGTCTTTAATTCATGCGAAACATTAGAGACAAACTCTTGTCTCGACTCATCCAATGCCTTTAAACGGGCAAGCATCTTCTTTGTCGCTTCTCCAACTCGTTCTATCTCGGTAAATCCGCCAATCTGCAGTTCTTCATCGATATGTCCCTGAGCCATACGGTCAAATGCTGACACCATTCGCTTTACTGGTTTTACAAACTGATCTGCCATTAAAAATGCCGCCAAGGCAATTACGGCTGCCATTGCCAACAGCACAATATCGGCTTTTTCTAACAACTCTCTATGCTGTTCCCGAATGTCCTCTGTTGTCACAGAAGCCACCATCACCCCTAATACTTTTTTCGTTGTCGTATCCGTAATCGGAAAGGTAATTTCAATATATTCGTTTTTATTGTCATAATAGGCTTTATTCGATCCAGACAGTCCCATAATTACAGCATCTGAAAGCAGTGTCTTTCTCTCCAAAAGCCCATATGTATCTTTAATAATCTTTAAATTGCTGTCTACCACAACAATTCTTCCATTATAATAATTAGCCAGTGTTACGATTGCATTATTCATCGTATCGCTAAACTGATCAAGCATATAATTGCCGGTAGTAAGCTGACGCGAAAGAATATTGCACTGATTCTGCAGTTCACTCATTCTAGAACTTACCATTTCCCGCTCATAACTAGAAAAATACGAAAAACGAAACACCAATAACGGTGTCATCCCAAAAAGAATAAAAAACAGAATCAAGCAGACTCTCATACTTTTTCTTTTCCAAATTTTTATCAACATTTTAGAAATAATACCCCACGCCCCATTTTGTATGGACATAAATCGGTTCACTTGGATTCGGTTCAATCTTTTCTCTTAACCTCCTTACATGCACATCCACTGTTCGGGCATCTCCCGGATATTCCTTCCCCCACACAAGCTCTAATAATTCATCCCGCTTATAGACCTTATTGGGATTTAAAACCAAAAGCTCTAACAAATCGAACTCCTTTGCCGTTAAATTCACTTCCTTTTCCTGAATATACAGTCTTCTGCCCTCCGTATCCAATTTCAGATCTTTACAGATCAGATACCGATTTTTTTCTTTCTTTGCCTCTGACTTACTGCTGCGGCGCATAATTGCCTTAATTCTCGCTTTCACCTCAAGAATATTAAACGGCTTTGCAATATAATCATCTGCACCATATTCCAATCCCAAAATCTTATCCATATCATCGGATTTTGCGGTAAGCATAACAATCGGCATATTGGAAAATTCACGAATTTGCTGACATACTTGAAATCCGTCCATCTCTGGAAGCATGACATCCAAAAGGACTATATCATATTCTTTTTTTCTTGCATATTCCAATGCTTCTGCTCCATCAAAAGCACAGTCTACTTCCATACCATCCTGCTCTAAACTAAAACGAATTCCCTTTACAATCAATTTTTCATCGTCTACCACCAATACTCTCTTCGCCATGTCTACCAACCTCACTTCTATCTATTTTCCAATCTTTATTTATTATATGATAAATTCTGCTTATCTTTCTTTATTTTACAACAATTTCATCCTTGATTTTAGCAAAAGCGGCTTCTTTTATCCCAGGTACTTTCATAATCTCTTCAATTGCCTGAAAATTTCCATGTTCTTCCCGATAGGCAAGAATATCCTTTGCCCTAGCCTCTCCAATTCCGGTTAAAGTCATAAGCTGTTCTTTTGTAGCCTGATTTAAATCAATCATTCCACTTTCTGCCTGTCTTTCCTCAGCCAAAAGCAATTCTGCTTCTGCCTGATTCGGAATCTTTATCTGCTCCCCGTCCGTTACAAGCTTCGCCAAATTCACTGCTTCTTCCCACGCCTCTTCAGTCAATCCGCCAGCCATCTGCACCGCATCATAAATCCGTGCCCCTTCTTCTAACTGATACACGCCCGGCTCTTTCACCTGTCCGCACACATGCACATAAAGCCACACCTTTTTTGTCTCTTCCTCCCAGCTTGTCTGTTCCTCAATCCCCAGTCCTTCACCGGAAACACTGCTTTCATTCTGTAATAACTGCTCCTCAAAAGTCAAACCGGACTGCTGTTCTTTTTGTGTCTGAAGATAACACACCCCCGCCGCAAGCATACCAGCCAGAAGTACTCCTGCTTTCAGCAAATTCCGATAAACCCTGCCCTGTTTCGTTGTCTGATCAAATAAACCCTTTTTTGGCATCATTCTCATCCTTTCTCCGTTAAAAAATCTTCAAAAAGAAAAGAATTCCCCTCTATGTCGGTTCTAATATCCCAGTAATCTCTATTGTACCGAATTTATCAAGGAAATACAATAGGCATTTACACTTAAAGTTTTCTTGTCACTCCCACTTAAATAAAACAATTCCAACTATCGCAAGTCCCATTCCAAGTGCCTTTTTCCACTGAAAAGCTACCTTTTCCACTCCAAAAATCCCAAACAATTCAATTAAATAAGCAACTAAAAGCTGTGAAACAACAATAATCATAACTGCCTTTGCAGGACCTAATTTTTCCATACTCTGAATCACTGTCCAAGTAATCCCTGCTCCCATTACTCCACCCAGCAGCATATATTTCTGATCCACCTGCCAAAGCCCGCCAATTCCCGGTCTTCCTGTAATAAACCATCCAATTAAGCAAACCAAAAATGCCGTAAGCTGCACCCATCCATTCGCTACCCAGATACTGCTCTGCTTTGTTACCTCAGTATTAAAAACCCCCTGAATACTCATCAAAGCCCCAGAAATCAAAGCGATTATCCATCCAATCATTCCCTTATTTCCTCCTAAATCTCCATTCTATAAAATATCACATTCCATTATAGAACAGTATTCCACAAATATACAAATTTACGCATAAAAAATCCTATTAAATTTTACCTTTGAGAATTTGACTAAAGGATAGATTGAATAACGCAGCCTCTGGATTAGAACCGATGCCGAACGCCAAAATGGGAAAAGAGTTCTTTTGGATGTTCCGCTCTCCAAAAAGTAAGAAAGTCTAATGCTTCTGAATTTCGATGTATCCAACCGGACGGACCGGGGTGCAATTCGCCCGTACAGCGGGCTAAACACACCC
>CAJUEI010000041.1 GCA_910585255.1 uncultured Lachnospiraceae bacterium | reverse complement strand
CTTTCGCCTTGGCGGCTTAGAAGCGGGGGACTTCCTTGATGAGGTTAAAATACAATAACAGTATAAAGAAAATTTATACAGAAAAATCTTATTTCATACCAACATTTCTGTATAGATTTTTTATTATTTATTCAATAATAGCAAATGTTCCAATTTTTGCAACTTCTTTATCATTAGATGTTGTTGGATATCCCAGTGCTGCAATTCCATAAACAGTATGATTATCAGGTATGCCAAATTCCTTTAAAATTGCACGGACAGCAGGTCTTTCCGCAAGATGATCATTTAATTGATTAATCCATACCGATCCGATTCCAAAGGAATGTGCTGCAAGAAAAATATTTTCCAGTGCACAGGCATTATCTTCTTTTCCCCATATACTATCTTTTTCATTGGAAGGAATAATAAGAGCAGACGGGCAGTAAAAATTATATCCTTCTCTACCTAATTCCGTTCCTACAATTTCTGCAAGTTTCTGAATTTTTTCCTGATTGATAATAGCTGTAAATTTCCAAGTCTGCCGATTCATCCCGCTTGGGGCATAAAGAGCAGCCTGAAGAATTTGTTCCAATTCCTCTCTAGGAATTTCCCGTTTTTGAAAAGCACGTACACTTCTTCTAGTTAATAAATTTTTCATTACTTCATTCATAACAAATCCTCCTGTTTTTTCTATTTTTTCGCACAATCCTTTATCTGTAAAATATTTTATATTATTCACATATGGATGCTCTAAATCGGGCTATTTAATGTGAAAGTATTATATCAAAACCGTTTAGGAATTACAATATAAATCATGCAGATTTATAAGATTTTGTTGAAGTGTCCGTGAAGGCATGATAAAATTATATCAGGTTCTATCATTGATGGTAGGACAAAAGATTTCATAAAATTTACCATATTTGCAAGTTATAATGCATCTACGATTAGAAAAATAAAAATCAGAAGTAAATTGTGGAACAATACAGCCAGAGCAGATTAGCTGTACGCTGTGACTTCGGAGGAAATTAGAAGTTCTTAGACTTCTGTCGAATCTCTAGGATTTTTTGTCATCTTTTGATGACAAAAAAAGGGGTGTGTTTAGCCTGCTGCACAGGCGAATTGCACCCCGATCCGTCCGGTTGGATATACGTAAATTCAGAAGTCTTAGAACTTCTTATTTTCCGTAGAGCGGAACAGCGTGCAGCTAATCTGCTCTGGCGTCCCCTCCGAAACGCTTTTACCGTTATTTTTCTATTGCATATTAGTTTAAACTAATAAAAGTTATAGTTTTCTATATTCCTTTAGCACAGAGCAAAAGAGAAGAATATTTATTGGGTATGGGATATGCCGAATTCGAAAAAAGATATGGAATACTATAGTTCAGAAGTGATTATAACAGCAATAGAAAAAGTCCTGGAAGCAGCAAAGGAAGAAATAAATATATTAACGGAGGGAAGGAAGCCGCTATGAAACAAACAATCCTAATTTTATTTTCGAATTTATACCCGATCAGAAATAAAGTTTGCTTGTGCTTATTATTAAGTATGCTCTGCAGCTGCTCCTATTCTGCATCAGGATCGATTGGACAGGAATATGCTATGGCAGAACGCTCTATCTTTGCAATGGATACTTATATGAATATAAGGGCATATGGAGAACAAGCAGAAGAAACTCTTTCCTTATCCTGTGATAAAATCGAAGAATTAGAGGAGAGGTTTTCCGTTACAAAAGAGGGAAGTGATATTTGGAGGATAAATCAGGCAGCAGGAGATCAAACAGAAGTCAGTGAGGATACTATTTCTGTTTTAAATACTGCAATACAGATAGGAAGAGAGACACAGGGAGCATTGGATATTACATTGTATCCTGTATTAAAAGAGTGGGGATTTACAACAAAAGAATATCAGATACCGAAAGAACACCGCCTGCAGGAACTATTAAACTATGTAGATTATCGCCAGATTGTACTGCAGGGAACAACCGTTTCTATACCAAAGGAAGCAGCAATCGATCTGGGGGCATTGGCAAAGGGATATGCCAGTGATCAAATTGTAGAAATTTTTAAAGAAAACGGGGTCGAATCAGCATTAATTAATCTTGGAGGAAACGTATATACAGTGGGAACAAAGCCGGACGGCTCCCTTTGGAAGATTGGAGTAAGAAATCCGTTTGAATCGTCTGGCGAAATGTGTATTCTTTCTGCAGCTGATTGTGCGGTAATTACTTCTGGAGTCTATGAACGATATTTTATCGGGGAAGACGGAAAGCAATATTGGCATATTTTAAATCCGGCAGACGGACGACCGGCGGAAAACGGATTGGTTTCGGTTACTATTATCGGAGAGGAAGGGGTGCGTTGTGATGCCCTTTCCACTGCTTTATTTGTAGCTGGTTTAGAGGAGGCGGCTGCTTATTGGCGTGAGCATCAGGATTTTGAAATGATTTTGGTAACAGAACAAAAAAAGATTTTTATTACAGAGGGAATAGAGGGTTCTGTTAAGAATGTCAGTGAGATGACAATGGAAATTATTAACAAATCATGATTATAATCTTACAATTTCCTGAACATCTTTATTTTTTTTAAATGTAGGTTGACAAGGATAAAAAAAAGAGTTAGTCTAAGTGCAGACGGTGCTTTACTGTTGATGGTCGGGTAAAGTATACAATAAAGAAAAGGAGGTAGCAACGATGTTTAGACCGATGATTACAAGGATAAAGTCCTTAAAGATTGATGTACAAAAATTAGTTGGAATAAAGATCGTAGCCTGCCTTAGTTTTGGACCGTAGAATAAAATTTGGGGAAAGACAAGACCAGATAGTATTTTGCGTGAAGAATCGCTGCAGTCTATGAGAGCTGTAGCTTTTCTTTCAGAGTATACCTATATCGGTACCAGGACAAAAAGGGAAAGACAAGACTTTTTGTGCGAAAAAAGCAGCAGGCTGTCATAGAAAAGCGGATAAAAAACAGGCTTGAAAGAGTAATTTCAAGTCTGTTTTTTTATGCATGCGGGTGTCTAAATGGACTATATCAGCAGGGTTGACGGATGCCCGCTGCGGCGAGTACTTGGCAGGAAAGAATAAATAAAGGAGAAAAAAGAGAATGAAAAAGAATCCAATCGGACGATATGTCCTGCACTATTGGTATCTGTATTTGACAGCAATTATTGCTATGATGTTCAGTATTTTTTTGGATGTTCTTGCACCACAGGTAACGAAAAGCGTAATAGATGATGTAATTGTAGGAGGCAAGACGGAACTTTTAATGAAGCTGCTTTTTGGGTTATTAGGTATTGGATTAGGTCGGGCTTTTTTTCAGTATGCAAAGGAATTTATCTTTGATATTGCCAGTATGAGGATTGCCTGTGATATGCGTCGCAATCTATTTCACCATATTGAGACGCTTTCTATGCGGTATTTTGATCAGAACAATACAGGAGAACTGATGGCTCGTGTAAAGGATGATGTAGATAAAGTATGGAATGCAGTTGGAATGGTTAGTATGTTAATTATTGAGGGAAGTGTACATATTATTGCCGTGCTCTACTGTATGCTGACAATTAGTCCGAAACTGACGCTAATCCCTTTGGCGGTTATGCCGATTGTGGGATATATTGCTGTTAAGATGGAGAAACAGCTTGGAACAGTCTATGACGAGATCAGCGAACAAAATGCAGAATTAAATACCGTGGCACAGGAAAATTTAGCCGGTGTACGTACCGTAAAAGCATTTGCAAAAGAGGATTATGAGATTGAAAAATTTAAAAAACACAACCAGAAATATTATGAATTAAATATGCGGCAGGCAAGGACTTTGGCAAAATATGATCCTAATATTTCGTTTTTAGCAAAGATACAGTTGGTTTTTATTATTATTGCAGGCGGTATTTTGGTTATGCAGAAAGAAATCTCAATAGGACAGTTGGGGGCATTTACCGAGTATGCCAACAATATGATCTGGCCTATGGAGATTTTGGGCTGGTTAAGTAATGATTTGGCTTCTGCACTGGCATCTAATAAAAAGATTAACCGAATTTTAGCAGAACAGCCAGAGATTAGCAATCAGGAGAAATTAGTGCTTTTAGAGGAACAGAAAGGAAATTTGGAATTTCGCAATGTAACGTTTTCTATTAATGATACAGAGATTTTAAAAGATGTCAGTTTTCGTCTGGAGAAGGGAAAGACAATTGGAATTATGGGAATGACCGGTTCTGGAAAGACTTCAATTGTAAATTTAATGGAGCGGTTTTATGATGTAACAGACGGGGAGATCTTATTGGATGGAGTGGATATTAGGCAGCTTCCATTGGAGACGATTCGTCAGAGTATGGCTGTTGTAATGCAGGATGTGTTTCTTTTTTCCGACACCATTCGGGAAAATGTACGGCTTGGGCAGCGGGCAACCATGCCGGAAGAGACTGTACGGGAAGCCGTTCGCTCGGCAAGTGCACAAGGGTTTATTGAACGAATGTCAAACCAATATGAAACGGTGATAGGAGAGCGGGGAGTAGGACTTTCGGGAGGGCAGAAGCAGCGGATTAGTATTGCCCGGGCGTTGGCAAAAAAAGCACCGATTTTGATTTTAGATGATTCTACTTCGGCACTTGATATGGAGACAGAATATGAGATTCAGCAGGAACTTGCAGCACTCAAAGGTACAAGTAAGGTGATTATTGCTCATCGGATTTCGGCTGTAAAATATGCAGATGAGATTCTTATTCTTGAACATGGAAAGGTTGTAGAACGAGGAACACATCAGAGTTTAATGGAGAAAAAAGGATTTTATTATTCGACCTATGAGGCACAGTACGGAGATTATCGAAAAGCGTTGGAAATTGTAGGAAATTAAAGTTTTAATCTATTAAGGAAGTAGCGGAGTGGATTCCGAATTTCCTTTGACACGAAAATCTAAGTTGATTAGTGAGGTGACTAGAAATGGCAGTAAATACATTTAAAGAAGATGAGTATCAAAAGGAAGTGCTGAAGAAAGATACTTTGATTCGGCTGTATCGGTATTTATTTGTTTATAAAAGACAGATTGTGACAGTACTTTTTATTATGGCAGTAACGATTACGATTTCATTGCTGAATCCGCTTATTATTGAACATGCGGTAAATGTGAATATTGCAAATCGGGATATGGAGGGTTTGATTCGGCTTGGGATATTGGCTGTTGTATTAAATGTAATTTATATTATTGGGGTAAAGGCTCGCATGGTAATTATGGCGAAAGTATCCAACCAGGTATTACTTACGATTCGGAATGAATTATATGTGCATATCCAAAAATTGAGTTTTAGTTTTTTTGACAGTCGTCCGACCGGGAAGATCTTGGCTCGTGTGATTGGAGATGTCAATTCTTTAAAAGAAGTACTTTCGGATAGTGTAACAAAACTGATTCCAGATTTTCTGACGATTCTGGCTGTTGCGGGAATTATGATGGTGAAAAATATACAGCTGGCTTTGTCTGCGATTATTATGCTGCCTTTTTTGGCTGGCGGAATGTATCTGATACAGGGATTTTCTCATAAAGCATGGCAGATATTTCGAAAAAAGACATCAAATATTACAGCATTTATCCATGAAAATCTTTCTGGAATACGAATTGTACAGAGTTTTACAGCAGAAGAAGAATCGAATCAAAGTTTTGATACTCTTTTAGAGGAACATCGAAAATCATTTACAGATGCTGTTTTATTTGCAGATGGTTTTAGTGCATTGATTGAAATTACTTGGGGGTTTGGCGGGTTTTTGCTTTATTTTATTGGTATTCAAATACTTGGAGTCGGAGCGGTTGGAATTGGTACATTTATGGCTTTTTCTACGTATCTTTCTATGTTTTGGTCTCCGATTCGAAATCTGGCAAATTTTTATAATAAGATTGTGACTAATATTTCAGCAGCAGAGCGGATTTTTGATATTTTGGATACGGTGCCTGAGGTGGCAGATCGGAAGGATGTATATGAACTTCCTGTAATTCAGGGAGAGATTTGTTTTGATCATGTTTCTTTTGCTTATTCGGATGAGCCGGATAAATTGGTATTAAAGGATGTTAGTTTTGAGGTAAAAGCGGGAGAAACGATTGCATTAGTTGGACCTACCGGTGCCGGAAAAACCACGATTGTAAATTTGATTAGCCGGTTTTATGATATTACAAAAGGGGATATTTTTGTGGATGGGCATAGTTTAAAGGAGGTGTCGATTCATAGTCTTCGGATGCAGATGGGGGTGATGACACAGGATAATTTTTTGTTTTCTGGTACAATTCGGGAGAATATTCGTTATGGACGGCTGGATGCAACAGAAGAAGAGATTATAGCAGCGGCTAAGGCAGTTCATGCACATGAATTTATTATAAAGTTAGAGCATGGGTATGATACGGAGATTAGTGAGAGGGGTGCTCGGCTTTCGGTTGGGCAGAGACAGCTTTTGGCATTTGCCCGAACTATGGTGTCTCAGCCTAAGATTCTGATTCTGGATGAGGCGACTTCTAGTATTGATACACATACAGAGATTTTAGTACAGCAGGGGATTGAGACGCTGTTAAAGGGGAGGACTTCTTTTGTGATTGCACATCGGCTGTCTACTATTAAGAATTCGGATCGGATTTTTGTGATTGATAAGGGCGGGATTTATGAGGCCGGAAGTCATCAGGAACTGATGGAAAAGAAGGGAGCCTATTATGAGCTCTATCAGGCACAGTTTAGAAATATTGCTTAATAGGTGCAGAAGATTTGAGGGTTTATACTTGACGGAATAGAGGAAAAGGGAGAAAATAGGAGTTGTGTTTTAGTTAAAAATGAAAAGAGCATAAAGAAAGGATAGGAAAAGGAGATGAAGTTATTAATTATTCGGCATGGAGATCCAGATTATGTGAATGATGCTTTGACAGAAAAGGGACGAGTGGAGGCAGCTTGTCTGGCGGAGCGGCTGGCAAAGATGGAGATTCAGGCATTTTATGTATCTCCGCTTGGCAGGGCAAAGGAAACGGCTTCTTATACATTGAAGAAGATGAATCGTAAGGCAGAAGAGTGTCTTTGGCTTCGGGAGTTTGCGGCTAAGATTATTCGACCAGACAGAGGAAGGGAATCCATTATCTGGGATTGGCTTCCTGCTGACTGGACTGCAGAAGAGAAGTATTATAGCCGATATAATTGGGCAGAGACAGAGGTTTTGCAGGAGGGAAGGGTAAAGCAGGAGTATGATTGGGTAACACAGTCGTTTGATCAGTTATTGGCTTCTTATGGATATGTGCGGGAGAAGAATTATTATCGGGTAGAACGGGCGAATCAGGATACGATTGTGTTTTTCTGTCACTTTGGGCTGGAGTGTATTTTACTTAGTCATTTGCTTGGGGTTTCACCAATGACGATATTGCACGGATTTTGTGCGGCTCCTACTTCGGTTACGACTTTGATTACGGAAGAACGCAGAAAAGGGATTGCCTTGTTTCGGATAAATGGGTTTGGAGATATTTCTCATTTGTATGCTGCAGGAGAAGAGCCCGCTTTTTCAGCTCGGTTTTGTGAAGTGTATGAGAGTGAGGAACGGCATGATTAAAAGAGAGATGCCACTTGTGTAAGAAAAGAGACCAGTTATGTAAATAAGATAGACAAAAGAGACTTTTTTTATTATATTTAAAAAAAGAGAGGAAAGGTTTTTAGCTGTATGGTATAAATATAATAGAGAAGGGAGAAGTTTTATGAATGATATATTTTTAAAGGATCGGATGGCAAGGGATGCTGCAGATTATGAAGGTTCTGGAGTTGGAAGTGCACGGGTTTTTAATAAGAGGGAAGTGCGGAAGCAAAAGATAGAGGAAGCGAAGCTGCCATTATTGATTTTGGCAATTATGGTAGGAGTATTTTTGCTGACACTGCATCTTCATATGGGGGAATTAATGGTGCGGTTTGGCGGGACGGCTGTTACGGTTCCGTATCATCCCGGAGATGCTACAGTTCATTTTACTGCACCAGATGGAAATCGGTATATTATTAATGTTTCAAAGGCAGGGTGTAAGAAACAGGAAATTACGTTGTACTATAGAAAAGAGGACTATCAGGGAGCAACAGTAATGACAGTGTGGTGGCTTTTTCCGATTTGCTATTTATTAAGTTTGGGAGTAGGGGGAGCTATGGGTTGGAGTATTTATAAAGTGTTTCATGACACAAAACATGCTGTGCAGAAAGCAGAAAACAGAAAGTTTGATGACTAGCCGATTTTTAGTCGGCAAGCCATTTTCCGCCTTTTAATTTCCATACAAAACAGATACTTCGGACAGCCCAGTCAATTGACATAGCAATCCAGACTCCTAATGCCCCAAATCCCATAGTGTCTCCAATTAGATAGCTGAATCCGATTCGGAAGATCCACATGGAGAGAATGGAAACAATCATGGTATATTTTGCATGATTAGTAGCACGAAGTGCATTTGGCAGTGCAAAGGAGGACGGCCAGATTAGAATACAGGCAATGCCGTGATATAAAATAATACTTAGTGCGATAGAGGAAGCTTCTTGGGATAGACTGTAAAATCGGATAATGGCAGGAGCAGCGGCACAGGTGAGAAGAGAAGTGACCGCAATAGAGAGATATGCCATTTTCATTAAGCGTTTTACATAGTAGATGGTTTCCTCTTTTCGCTTTGCTCCATATGCCTGTCCGGTTACAGTGACCATGGCTAACCCTATAGCGGCGGCTGGGATAACTTCAAAGGAAGCAACGGTATTGGCAACGGCGTTGGCTGCTATTGCAGCAGTGCCGAAGCTGGCGATTAGGCTTTGTACTAGGATTTTTCCCAGTTGGAAGATACTGTTTTCTAAACCAGTTGGGATGCCTACTTTTAAAATATCTTTTATAATAGCAAATTTAGGGGAGAATCCTAGTGCAAAATCAATATAGATGGTGTTGTTTTTATTAAGGATAATGATACACATAATAATGGCGGCAGTAATACGGGAAATTAGGGTTGCCATGCCGACTCCTGCGACTCCCATCTGAAAGAGATAGAGAAATACAGAGTTTCCCGCAATATTGATACAGTTCATGCAGAGTGAGGTCTTCATGGAAATTTTAGAATTTCCCATAGAACGGCACAGTGCAGCACAGCCATTGTAAATTCCTAAGAATGGATAGGAGAGAGCTGACAGATAAAAATAGGTGACAGCACTTTCCATAACGGCTTTTTCTACATGACCAAAGATAAGGGATAGAATGAGCCGATTGAAAAGAAGGGAAATCAATGCAATGGCAGAGGATAATACAGTAACAGATAAGAGAAGCTGGTTTGCACTTAGACAGGCTTTCTCTCTTTTTTTCTGTCCTAAATAGTGGGCGGCAACCACAGAACCGCCTGTAGCCAGAGCAGAAAACAGGTTGATAAGCAGGATATTGATAGTATCCACTAAAGAAATACCAGATACCGCAGCTTCTCCAGAAGAAGAGATCATCATAATATCAACCATTCCTACAAATACTGATAGAAACTGTTCAATAATTAGGGGAATGATAAGCTGGTATAGAGCTTGATTAGAAAAGAGCGGATCTTTTGGCAGGGCTGAGGATTTGGAATATTTAAAAAACATGGTTTCTCCTTTTCTTTTTATAAAATCAATAGTTTCTATTATACTCAGGCAGGGAGAAAAAGAAATGTCTTTTATTATCCTTTTTAGAAATGTTTTATGGATCTTAGGAGAAATAATATAAATTTTTCTTTTCTTTTTAAAAAAATCTATTATAATTAGAATGGAAAGAGGAGTTTATCGAAATAAAAAAGAGAGTTTGAGATATAAGGAGCAGCCATTATGAATGAAGTAGAACAGTTAAAAGAGTGGATTCAAAAGAGTGATAATATTGTATTTTTTGGCGGGGCAGGGGTTTCTACAGAAAGTAAGATACCAGATTTTCGCAGTGTGGACGGGCTTTATCATCAACAGTATCAATATCCTCCAGAGACAATATTAAGCCATAGTTTTTATATCAGTCATACAGAGGAGTTTTATCGGTTTTACCGCAGTAAGATGCTTTTTCCTGATGCAAAACCCAATCAGACCCATATTCGTCTGGCAGAGCTAGAAAGAGAAGGAAAACTTAAGGCAGTAATTACTCAAAATATTGACGGGCTTCATCAGGCGGCAGGAAGTCAGTGTGTATTGGAACTGCATGGATCGGTTATGCGGAATTATTGCCAGTCCTGTCATAAATTTTATGATATGGAAGAGATACTGCATGGGGAGGGTGTTCCTCGGTGCAGCTGCGGCGGAAGAATTAAGCCTGATGTAGTGCTTTATGAGGAAGGATTGGATTCTACAGTGTTATCGGAGGCGGTGAGGAGAATTCAGGAAGCGGATGTTCTGATTGTTGGAGGAACTTCTTTGACTGTCTATCCAGCGGCAGGGCTGATCGATTATTATCGGGGAAGAAAATTGGTTTTAATTAATAAATCCGTTACGCCTATGGATGCCAGAGCGGATCTTTTGATACAGGAAGGACTGGGAAAGGTGTTTTCTCAGGTTTAAAGGGAAACAGAAGACCGCCCTTAGGATTCTTCCTTTGGGCGGAGTCCTCTGGTGTTTTTTTCTACCAGTTTTCGTGTTACCATAACTTGATGACCGCATCCTAAGCATTTGAGGCGGAAGTCCATGCCGACCCGTAGGATTTCCCATTCGCTGTTTCCGCATGGATGCGGTTTTTTAAGTTTGACAATATCGCCAATATGATATTCCATTTTTATAAATCCTTTCTATTTATGATATATTTTGTATTTTTAAGCTATCAAGGAAGTAGCGGAGCGGATTCCGAATTTCCTTTTGATTTTATGGTTTAAACTGCTTTTGTTATTTTAACATGAATTTGAAAAATAGGAAATATTTATTTTGGGATTTTAGGGAAATTAGGAAAATCAGAAAAACTGGGAAAATCTGGAGAGTTAAGAAATAGATATTTGGGGAAGAGAACGGCAGACGGAATAAAAGGAGAAAATATGAATCAAAAAGAAATAGAAATGAGAGAAAAAGGGCTGACAGGGAATATTTTAAAGTGGATTGCTATTATTACCATGTTGATTGATCATACGGCGGTAGCTATTATTCAAAATGGGATCTTTCAGTCTGAAACGGGGTTGACATTGGATCAGCAGCAGCGATGGGCACAGTTGTATTGGGTTATGCGTTATATTGGAAGGCTTGGGTTTCCTATTTTTTGTTTTTTGCTGGTGGAAGGGTTCTGTTATACACATAGTGTAAAAAAATATATGTTTCGTTTAGGAATTTTTGCATTGGTGTCAGAAGTGCCTTTTGATCTGGCTTTATTTGGAAATGTTTTTTATCCGTCTTATCAAAATGTGTATTTTACACTTTTGATAGGGGTATTTACTCTGTGTGGGATTCGGCATTTTGGCGGTGCAGATATAAAAAGTCGGATTTTACGAGTAGTTAGTTTATTGGGAGGATTGGCAGCCGCTCATATCTTGCAGACAGATTATGATATGTATGGCATACTGCTGATTGTGGTATTGTATTTGTTTCGCGAGAAAGTCATTTGGAGAGATATTGCGGCTGGAGTAGTACTGCTTTTGTGCAGTCTGACGGAGCTTACAGGATTGGTAGCTTTTGTTCCTATGCATTTATATAATGGACAGAGAGGACGGCAGATGAAGTACTTTTTTTATATTTTTTATCCGGCACATTTGTTGATTTTGGGATTGATTACTCGGTATGTGATACTTTAAAAGACAGATAAAAGACGGTATGTCAGGGTGTGACATACCGTCTTTTTATATATATGAGCCTCCAAAGAACGATGGAGCTGACGAACGTTTGGTGCGGCAAGTGGGGAAGGTTACTTTTCCTGCTTAATT
Organism: uncultured Lachnospiraceae bacterium; assembly: GCA_910585255.1. GTDB lineage: Bacteria > Bacillota > Clostridia > Lachnospirales > Lachnospiraceae > MGBC114844. Next base: position 9,688 of record CAJUEI010000041.1, on the reverse strand, counting down.
TTTTTAAATATATATTGGAAATGTAAATTTTATATGAAAAATGGGGATATAATGATAAAATGTGGATAGACTAAAAATAGGATACAACATTTTGTATAAAGTGTTGCATCCCTGTTCTTGATTATTATATCGGAGGCTTTTAAAAAATCTTTATAGTCTTTTGAAAAATTTTTTCTTTCTCTTGTTATCGTGTGATAGGACAAATCCCCTTTTTTATATTTTTAAAGCTCTTTTAAATGGTATATCAGATTTATTCTTATAAATTTAAATTCAAAAAGATCTGGTCTTTATCGTCTTGTTCAATTCCAAGATATCGTTTTGTATTAGCAAAAGAAGTATGATTATAGATAACCATTAGTATAGCAGGATTTACGCCGGCTATCCAGGCATGATATCCAAATGTTTTTCTAAGGGAATGACAACTGATATGTTCGGATAGATGCAGATCGCTGCATGCCTGCTTAATAATACGGAACGCCTGAGAACGAGAAAGCGGGTGCTTTGGCGTTTTGCCTTGGAAGATATAGTGTTCAGGCAGAGGGAGAGGCAGAGACTGCAGGTATAAGTTTAAAGCAGAACAAAGACTTTGATTAATGGCAATACAGGTTTGTTTTCCGGTCTTTGCTTCTATATGAATTAAATGGGTTTGAAAACTTTGTTTTTGAAAGTCATAGACCTCTTTCCACTGCAGAGAGAGAATATCTCCGATTCGAAGGGCCGTGTTTACTCCTGTGCTGATCATAGCGTAGTTTCTAAGATTGGGCTGTGTGTTTAAATAGTAATTTTTTAGATTTTCCAGATCATCTAAATTCTTAATTGGTTGTGTAGTACTCATAACAAATTCTCCTTTTTTCTTCTTTTTTTTCCTATAAGCTGTAAAAAATGTGGATATTGCTGGATTTTTTACAGGTTCCATATTGCGACATATTTTGTAAGGATGCAACACTTTATACAAAATGTTGCATCCAGGTTCGACAAAATACAAGGACTGGTAAAAATCGAACAAGGAGGTTTTCAGATGCTGAATTTCACTATTAAGCCAGGTGAGTATTTTACGATAGGAGAAGATATTAAAGTTGTGTTTTTAGGAGGTACAGCGAATAACTATAAGGTTATGGTAGATGCCCCACGAAGCTATAACATTGTAAGGGGAAAAGTGTTAGAGAAAAACGCAGCTTTACAAGAAGAAAAGGAAAAGATTCAGAAGTTTTATCCAGAGCCGGGGATGTCGGCAGAACAGATAAAACGTTTAATTGCAAAGCAGAAACGGCAGAATGAAAAGGATAGAAAACAGCGTGAAAAGAATCAGGCTTAAGGGAAATCGGCAGAAGTTTAATAGTAAATACGGATTAACCTAGGGATTCGTATTCACTGATAAATGTTAAAGAAAATAGCAACAATTGCTGACTGCTGTAAATGGATTTGCAGCAGAATGAAAATCACATGGAGGTAATGTTATGGTTATTCAACACAATATGCAGGCAATGAACGCCAACAGAATGTTAGGTATTACAACAGGACAACAGTCTAAATCGACAGAGAAACTTTCTTCTGGTTATAAAATTAATCGTGCAGCAGATGATGCAGCAGGGCTTTCTATTTCTGAAAAGATGAGAAAACAGATTCGTGGATTGGATCAGGCTTCTACTAATGCACAGGATGGTGTATCCTGCGTGCAGACAGCAGAGGGAGCATTAAATGAAGTACACAGTATGCTGCAGAGAATGAATGAGCTTGCTGTACAGGCAGCAAACGGAACCAATTCAGAATCCGATCGTCAGAGTATCCAGGATGAAATTGATCAGTTGGTAACAGAAATTGACCGTGTATCAGAGACAACAAAGTTTAATGAAACGTATCTGTTAAAAGGCGATGTAAACGGAGAAAAGTCTATTGATTTCCAGTATAAGGAAGCTGATATTCTTAGTACAGATTTATATTATATTAATGACAGCCAAAAAGTAGAAAAGATAGAAAAGGGTACTTATCTATCGAAATTAGATACATCGAAGACTTATTTCTTAAACGGAACACCAGATAAGGTTGGAATTCAGGCAACAACAACAACAGCTTTTTCTACTGGTAAAACCATACTTAATACCACAGCATTTATTAAAGATTCTTCTGGAAATTATGTTCAGGTTGGTGTTGGATATGAGGTTGGTAGCACACCAACAACTGGATTTTATGATGTAACGTTTAAAACCAATGGAGAGGTTGCAAGTGCAGCGGCATGGACTCAAATGGGTGCTACAGCAACAGGATATTTCTCAACTACAGAGGTTTATGATGCAAAAGGTAATAAAATAGATAATAATAAGTTTCTTGGTACAACAGTTGCTACTACCAGTTATTATACAGACTTAAAAGATGCAAGTTTGAATAATACAACAACAAATGCCGTAACAGATGTAACGAAATATAAGGCAACACTTTCTGTACAATTTACCGATGCAGATGGAAATGAAGTGGCTGCTAATGGTCTGTATTCTTACTTTGATCAAAGCGGAAAGTATAAAGGAGAGGGGCTTTATCTGAAAGTAGGAGATAAACTGGAGAAAGCAACGACAGAAGATGTTGAAAAATTGATAGATACCAGTAAAAATCAGAATGTAGGTGCACTGGAATTAAAACTGCATGTAGGTGCAGATGCAACAGCAAATAATCAGATTACAATGAAGTTAGAGGCAATGAGCTCCTCTTGTCTTGGTTTGGAAGGGCTTTCTGTAGCAGGCAAGGATGATACAAATGCCAGAAATGCAATAGAAACCATATCTGCTGCTGTTAAGAAGGTTTCAGAACAGCGTTCCTCACTGGGTGCAATTCAAAACCGTTTGGAGCATACGATTGCAAATCTGGATAATGTTGTGGAAAATACAACATCAGCAGAATCTCGTATCCGTGATGTAGATATGGCAGAAGAGATGGTAGAATATACAAAGAATAATATTTTAGCACAGGCAGGTCAGTCTATGTTAGCACAGGCAAACCAGTCTACACAGGGAGTATTATCATTACTTGGTTAATTCTTGTAAGAAGGATAAATGTGTATATCAATGGAAAGAGCGGTGTTTGCCGCTCTTTTCTATATATGGATCAGAAATTAGGAGGATTTTATGGCAGATAGTAAGAGCAGACAAAAGAAACCAGTGTTGTCTATTTCTTTATTAGCTTCCAATCGGAAGGCAACGATTCGAAAGTGTTTGGATTCTCTAAAACCGATTATGGAACAAGTAGAAAGCGAATTGATTATTGTAGATACAGGATGTGATGAAGAAACACATGATATTTTGTTAGAGTATACCAGTCATGTGATTTTATTTGAATGGTGCAAGGATTTTTCAAAAGCAAGAAATGCGGGGTTAAAAGAGGCAAAAGGAGAATGGTTTTTATTTATTGATGATGATGAATGGTTTTCGGATGTATCAGAAATAGTGGAATTTTTTCACTCAGGAGAATATAAAAATTATGGAGTTGCCTGTTATATTCAGCGAAATTATATGGATTATCAGGAGATGCGTTATTCGGATTCTTGGGTAAGCAGAATGATTTGCTTAGATTCGGATACTCGTTTTGTAAGTCGAATACACGAATATTTATATCCAGTAAAGGGAGCTTGTAAATTACTTCATTCACCGGCTAAGCATTTTGGTTATGTTTTTAATAGCGAAGAAGAACGATATAAACATTCTGAACGGAATATATCATTATTATTGGAAATGATACAGGAGGAAAAGGGGCATTTACGCTGGTGGGAACAGCTTGCACAGGAATATCGTGGAATTCGGGAATATCGAAAATTAGAGGAATTGTGTGAAGATGGTTTGAATTTTATTAAGAGAAAGAATAATAGAGAGAGCAATAAGGCAAGAGCAACGTTTTATGCCGGAAAAATCTTAGCAGAGTTATATGGGTATCGTTTAGAAGAAGCAGAACAATCTTATCATAAAGCAATTCAGGATAAGAGAAACTCAACGATGTGTCAGGCAAGATTATATAGTTTTGGGGCAGAGATTTATTATAAAAAAGAGGAGTATGCCATTAGTGCAGACTGTTGTGAAAAGTATCTGCAGATTTATGAACAGTTGAAAGAAGATGAAATAGCAAAGTTTGAGCAGGGGGCTTTTTTTATAGAAGAAGGGTTTGAAGAAATGGTTCGCAACAGTGTCTATTCTTGGTATATCTGCTGTAAATTAAAGGAACAGGATATAGAGACACTGAAGAAATATTTTTTTTGTTTTCATTGGGAAGGAGAGGTACTTACTCTGCAGACGGTATTGATACCTGCGATAATGGATGCAATGGTTTCCTTTTCATTTGATCCCGATTTTGTAAAAATGGCAGATACGATGATGAATCGAAAAGGACCAGATGAGCAGGTACTTTCCATTTTAATGAAAAAGGAAAAAGAGGCTCCAGAAGAATATAAGAAATTAGCAAAAATTTTTGCACAGATTTCTCATAAACATTATTTTATCTGGCATACCAAAATACGGAATGTGGATTTTTTACATCAGGAAGAGAGTATATCTGTTCAGGAACAGGAAACATTAAAAGAATATTATCAAGGATTATTTAGCTGTGTGATTGATATTTTTAAATTAGATGACTCGATCTGGGAGATAGCAGAACGCTATAAGATTTCATTAGAGCCATTGTTTGAAAAGATTCCATTTGATCAATGGAAGAGGGGAATCGATTCTTTTTGTGAAAATACTTCTTTGGAAAAAATAGAAGAAAGAAGTAAATTAATCAAGAACGTAACGAATTCCTGTAATACACGTTATGAATATTTTGCTTTAAAGGCAGCCGAAGCAAGAATTGTTTATGGGATGGGAAGAGAAGATTATGCCTGCTTAAGACAGTTGTTTTATGAATTTATAGAAAAAAGTTTTGCATTTTATGGGGAATTTTTTAAGAAAAATGCATTTGAGGGGGAGATGGAGCTGCTTCCTATTTCCTGTCGGCTTGCAGTACATCTGAAAAAGGCATTAGATTCTGAAAAGGAAGGAAATCTCAAACAGACATTGGAGTATATAAAAGCATGTGCAGGAGTATTTCCGTCTTTTGATCCTGCGATAAAAGCATATGTAGTATTATATGGAGAAGAGAAAAAAAGAGAGAAAGAAAAAAAGGAAGAAGCAGCAAAAGAAGTAAAAAAAGATATGCAAAAAATCGCATTGCAAATTAAAGCAAAAATTCCTTTCTTAATAGAAGAAAATCGAGTGGCAGAGGCAGCAGATATTATCAAACAGCTTCGTTCTTATCTTTCTGATGATATCGATTTGGATCGATTAGAAAAGGAAGTACAGATGAGATTGTCATAGAGGAGCGGAGGGAATGGAACGGATATTGGTGACAGGGGCGACTGGATTTATTGGAAGTCATTTAGTAAAAAAGCTAGTACAGCAGGGAATTTCTGTCTATGTTATAGTAAGAGACCGAAGGAAAGCGGAAGAGTGTTTAGCAGAGGTACTACAGAAAATTGTGATTTATCAGAGGGAAGGATCGGTATATTCATTAGCAGATTTTTTGCAGACAGAGAAAATAGAGGGAGTGATTCATTTAGCGACCCACTATATTACAGAAAATAGTGCAGATGATATAGAGGAATTGATAGAGAGCAATATTTTATTTGGCACGCAGATTTTAGAGGCGATGAAGCTGGCAGGAGTAAAAAAGTTTATTAATGCAGGAAGCAGCTGGCAGCATTATAATCATGATACTTATAATCCGGTTAATTTATATGCAGCTACGAAACAGGCTTTTGAAGATCTTTTACATTACTATACACAGGCAGAGGAGATTCGTGCAATCACATTAGAGATTTATGATACCTATGGAGCAGAAGATCATAGGAATAAAATCATCAATCGCTGGAAGCGAAATATTGTAGAGAGAGAAGTAATTTCCTTATCTTTAGGAGAACAAAAATTAGATTATATATTGATAGAGGACGTGCTGGAAGCAATTTTACAGGCAATAAAGATAGTAGATGATGTTTTTGATAAGGAAAAGGTATATGAGAAAAAATATGCCGTATGTTCGGGACATTTTTATACTTTAAAAGAGATAGCAGAGATTTTTGAGCAGGTATATCATACAAAACTGCAGATTGCATGGGGGACACTTCCCTATCGAAAAAGAGAAGTATTTGAGCCATATAGCGGAACGGAAATACTGCCGGGGTGGGAAGCAAAGTATAGTTTAAAAGAGGGGCTTCAGTATATGTATCAAAAGGAGCAGAGGAAAAAGGGAGAAGGTTAGAATGGTTGAAAATTTAGAGATAGCACAGAGTATCAATGGAATACTAGAAACATTACTGGAGGCATTTTTTGAACTAAAAAAATATATGCAGCAGAATAAAAAGGAATCATTCCGAGAATTAGCGATAAATTGTTTGGAAGGGTTTCAGGCAATACAGCGAGTGATTAACACAGAACAGGAAGAACCCTATCGTTTCCTTTCTATTCGCTGTGAAAACTGTTATGCTTCTATGGAATCAATGCTTTTATATAAGGAAAAAGAGGAAAACAAGATTTTACATAAACTGGAATTTGAATATTATCCTTTGCTCCGCATTGCACATGCAAGGTTTTATTATTTTGCCCTAATAGAAGGGAATAACAAAAGGGAAGCTGATTTCTGGGAAAAAGAAGCAGTGGAGCTTTTAAAAAATCCATATATAGAAGGCGGAACCTATTCTTATGATATTAGTATTTGTGTACTTGCTTATAATAAACTAGAGTATACGAAATTATGTGTAGAAGCTGTTTTAAAGTGTATTCCCCGAGCTTTAAGATGTGAGTTAATTCTGGTAAATCATGGATCTACAGATGAGACAAAAGAATATTTTGAAACAATATATCCAGAAAAACAGATTAATATCAAGCAGAATTTAGCAGACGGAGTAGCATATGTACTGCCGGCACTAGCAGCAGAGGGAGAATATATTTTAATTATTTCAAATGATGTTCTATTGACAAAAGATGCTATTGCAATTATGTATTCTGCGATGAAAAAAGATGCCCAGATTGCCTATACTGTTCCCACTACTACAAATATAGTAAATCTTCAGAATATTTTGCCGGCAGAGATAAAATGTTATGGGACAATAGAAGAGTTTCAAAAGACAGCAGCACAATATAATAGAGAAGAGAAAAGGAAAGAAGAAAGCCGCGTAATGCTGGTCAATCCTCTTTTTATGTGCAGAACAGAATATTGGATCAATTCAGATAAAACAAAAGCATTTGCAAGAAGTATGTTTCGACATTCTACGGTAATGTTTTGGGATGATGAATTGAGTTTGTTATTTCGAAGAGCTGGCTATAAAAATATCTTAATGAAAGATATTGTTTGTTATCATTTTGGCTCAGTAACAGTAGGAAAACCACATTATAATTTTTTAAAAGAAAGAAAGTATTTTTTCTCTAGATATGGAATCGATCCACATGAAAAAGGAAGCTGCTGGACACCAGGATTATTTCAGATTTTAAATTGTAAAAAGGCAGAAACAAAGAGGATTCTTAGTATTAACAACGGTTTAGGAAGTAATTCCCTTAAAGTGAAAGAAAGCATAAAAGAAGAAACCGGGAATGGGGGGGTAGAACTAATTTGTTATACTATGCAGGAACGGCTGCTGCCGGATTTAAAAGGAATATCGGATCAGGCAGAATATATCATTGGATGGAAAGAGTTATGGGAATGTTTAAAGGGAAAATTTGATTATATTTTATTTTCTGATGAAAAGCTGTCACCATTTTCTTTTCAGGAAGTATGTGAACGGCTGTATTCTTATTTAGAAGAAGATGGAATTTTTATCCTTCAGACAGAAGAAAAAAAGTATGCGGACTGGTTTGAAAAACAGTATTATTTTGTAAAAAGATGGGAAGATGCGAATACCGTCTGTTGTGAAAATACTTTTGAAAAACAATATTTTGCAGTATATGATCCCTCTTATAGAAAATAAAAGATAGAAAATAAAAAATAAAAGACAAATGTTTGTAACAAGAATTTATTTTTAACAGGTGTTTATATGAAGATAAAAGAAAGTGAATTTAAAGAAGTAAAGATTATAGAAAATGCATATGCGTATGATATTAGAGGAAATTTTATTAAAACTTTTAATGAAAAAGAGTTTCAGGATTTGGGATTAAGTACAGATTTTAAGGAAACGTATTATTCTACTTCACAAAAGGACGTTATTAGAGGGATGCATTTTCAGATCCCTCCTTATGAACATGATAAATTGGTGCATGTGCTGTGCGGAAGTGTAGTAGATGTAATTGTTGATTTAAGAAAGGGCAGTATAAATTATAAAAAATATATGGCAATTCATTTAACAGGAAATAAGCCGCGTTCTCTTTATATTCCCAAAGGATTTGCACATGGATTTCGATGTTTAGAAAATAATACCATTATGCTGTATCAAGTGACAACGGGCTATCAGCCAAACTGTGACAGTGGGATTGCCTATCATTCCATTCCTTATAACTGGGATGTGGAAGATCCTATCCTGTCAGAGAGGGATTCTCATTTTATAACATTAGAGGAGTTTGATTCCCCATTTTAGGAGTTTATTTGGTCTGAGTGTGTAAGGAGGAAAGAAAGCAGATATGAATAAAGAAGTAGAGTCTTATATCTTTGAACTTCTTGAGGGAATAAGTGAAGCATTAGAATTTCAAAAGAGAACAGGAAATACAAGGCTGGCAGGAGATATTATAGAAAGCAGAAAATGTATAGAACGGAGTCTTTATGCTGTTGTGCCTTATCCTATTATGGACAGAATCGACAGCGAAAATATGCAGAATGAAGATTGGCTGTTAGCGATGTATCGAATAATGGGAGAACTAAAACAGCCATTTTGTGTACAGAATCGTTATGACAGAGAATTTTTGGATTTATTACATTATCTTTGGGATAATAAGAAAGAAAAATTAGTAGAAAATATGAAAAACAGACTTGGGCAGATAAGAGAAATAGATTCTCATGCATATGATGGTTTTTTAGCATATTTTAAGCGGTTTCCACTGTGGGGAACAATCGATCCAAAAGAAGAAGATTATCAGACCTTAGAGCTTCGGGCAGATGTATTGAAACAAAAAAGTTATGAATTTTTATGGCTTTATCAAAGATTAGAGGATTATTTATCAAAATATACTCTGTATGCTATCTTAAAAAATTGGGCGATATTGGATTTTTATGATATTGCGAAAGTGAATTCTATTTTTCCAGATTACTATGAGCCAGATATATTTGCTGATAATAAAGAGGATGTTTTTGTGGATGTAGGAGCCTATAATGGGGATTCTATCTTGCAGTATATTCAGATGTATGGAACCGAATATAAAAGAATCTATGCTTATGAGATATCCAAAGATTCTTGTGCAGAATTAGAAAAAAATTTATCCAATTATCATGATATTGTGATAAGACAGAAGGGAGCAGGTGCCTCTGGGGGGGTATTTATGTATCTAAATGAAACAGAGGATACTACGGCAAATCACTTAGAGAAACAGCAGACAAATGGGGAAGCAGTAGAAGTAGTAAGTTTGGATGAGGATATAAAAGAACCCGTTACTTTTGTAAAGATGGATATAGAAGGAGCAGAACAGGACGCTATTTTAGGGATGCGAAAGATAATAGAACGGGATCATCCCAAGCTGGCAATCTGTACCTATCATGGCTA
>CAJUEI010000040.1 GCA_910585255.1 uncultured Lachnospiraceae bacterium | reverse complement strand
GCTATGAGGTTATGAGCAAGTAGCGAAGCGGATTGCGAATATCCGATTTGACTAAGTTACGATACAACCGATAGGATATGTGACATTGTTAAAACTATTAAGCAAACAACAACTTATTATCTATGGCAGGAATATCCAAATTTTTTATCGAAACACGATTGGAAAAAGAATATTTTTAGTCAGATGAATATTTTGCCCGTAGCATAGGTGAAATATCGTCAGTTATTATACAAAATTACATTGAGAATCAAGGATAATGGCTACAAATTTACAAGGCTTCCTCCCACCTCTTAAAAGAAGTGGGTTTCCACCTATAGCAAACGAAAAGCTTTTTATGAAAGCCGTTCATTTTATTGTTCATTCTTACCAGTATACAACAGGATTTCCAATTTTGCTAGTCTTTTTCAACAAAACAGCAGAATTTCTTTTTTATCGGATAAAATTCGTCCGCAAAGCTGTCTCTGCCTCTGGTATGGAAATCCCGGCCGCCTTTCCAGCCTCAAGACATTTCAGCACCCAAGCCATATTCCGTCCCAAAGTCCGCATGGTCTGCAGCCCTTCCTGATCCTGGGCTACATCTTCTGCCCGGCTGCCATGAATCATATTCCAATACTGGGAACCCACCACCAGCATATTACTAATTGTCATATACTTATTTAACTGATCAAATGTTGCGGTAGCACCTCCCCTCCGACAACTTACAATCACTGCTCCCGGCTTATAACTAAAATACTTCTTTCCGGCATAAAATACCCGATCCATTAAAGAAGTCATATTCCCGGCAGCAGCAGCATAATGCACAGGAGATCCAAAGACAAATCCATCCGCTGTTTCTGCCTTTTCAATCACCGAATTTACTCCGTCTGCACCAAATACACACCGTCCCTTTCCGGCACATCCTCCGCATCCAATGCACCCTCCAATTGGCTTTGTACCGATATGTATAATCTCGGTCTCCACTCCGTTTTTCTCCAATTCTTTTGCTACCTCTAAAAGTCCGGTATAAGTACACCCTTTTTCATGAGGACTGCCATTTACTAATAAAACTTTCATCTTTTCTACTCCTTTTCTCTGCTTTACTTTCGCTTTATACTATTTCTGTTTTACTTTACTTCTACTTCTGCTCTGCTTTTACATATCAATTAAAAATTTAATAATTAACAAAAAAACACCAAATGCAATATAAAAAAATCCCATTTTACGTGTATTTTGTACCTGCTCTGGTATATCTTGATACTCCTTTTTTGTACAAATCTTAGGTACCGCAATCAGTATCACTCCTATAATAAGAAGCAGTGCCGACATTCCATAAAACGCATATTCGTACATAAAAACCTCCCTTAATCGTACTTTCCGCACAAATTCGATGTCTCTTTCTTTTTGTATCCCCTTTTATTATATCTGACTTTTTTGAATTTACAACCTAAATTATTTAGAATTCGCTTCCCACTTCTTAAATTCTCTCTGCCATTGAATCCTAGGAAGAAACATAAGCCGAACCATCATTCGCCGAAACTGAATTCCCCAAACCATTCGTTCTATAAAATTCATTCCTATCTGTTTCTCTTTTCGATATTGATAAAAAAGCCAAGACACCCACATTACCCATATAAAGATTCCAACTGCAAAAACTCCGATACATAAGTCAGAGAAGTCATAAACCATCTGATTAATCTGCAGATAATCCAACGTATAGGCTCCTCTTGCTCGAGTAAACATCCGATAACATCCAGGAACCACTCCAATATCCGCCAGATAAAGCCACTTCGGGCTTAATTTAAAAAAACAAATCTGTATCTCCATATAGCGGGTTATTACTGCCAATAGGATTAGAGAAAGAATCGATTCCAAATATAACAGCCAGAAAAGATAACCAATTCCCATTTTTTCATGCAGCCAAGTTCCGCTTTTATTATAAATAGGAGAAATCTGTATCCATTTGTTAATCACAATCGGCTGTCTGTATAGTTCATCATAATAAATATATATTACAATGTCTAAAAATACTGCTGTGCAAAATAATATAGAGATAAAAAGAACATGACCTTTACTTCTCTGTGCTTTCATCTTCCGCTTCCCTTTTTTGAAGATACTTTGCAATATATTGTCCGGTATAGGACTCTGGTATCTGTGCTACTTCCTCCGGTGTTCCCTGTGCAATTATGGTACCGCCCCGCTTGCCGCCCTCGGGTCCAATATCAATAATATAATCCGCTGTCTTAATTACATCTAAGTTGTGCTCAATTACTACTACTGTATTGCCTCCCTCAGAAAGCCGTCTCAATATCTCAATTAGTTTATGCACATCTGCAAAGTGGAGTCCGGTAGTCGGCTCATCTAAGATATAGATGGTCTTTCCGGTTCCTCTTCTGCTTAGCTCTGCAGCCAGTTTAATCCGCTGTGCTTCTCCGCCGGACAACTCTGTAGAAGGCTGCCCTAATTTAATATAGGAAAGTCCTACATCATACAACGTCTGAATCTTTCGGCTGATGGAAGGAACATGTTCAAAAAATTTCAGAGCTTCTTCTACTGTCATATCTAGTACATCAAAGATATTCTTCCCTTTATATTTTACTTCCAAAGTCTCCCGATTATAACGCTTTCCTCCGCAAACTTCACAAGGGACATAGACATCCGGCAAAAAATGCATGGCAATCTTTAGGATTCCGTCTCCAGAACATGCTTCACAGCGTCCGCCTTTTACATTAAAACTAAAGCGGCCTTTTTTATATCCTCTTGCTTTTGCATCTGGCGTAGCGGTAAAGAGATCCCGAATGAAATCAAATACACCAGTATAAGTCGCCGGATTCGAACGGGGAGTTCGTCCAATCGGAGACTGATCGATCGCAATTACTTTATCCAACTGTGGGATGCCTAATATATCGTCATGTTCTCCGGGGATACAACGTGCCCGATTTAAATCTTTTGCCAGCCGTTTATATAGAATTTCATTGATTAGAGAGCTCTTTCCCGATCCGGAAACTCCGGTAATACAAGTCATAATACCCAGCGGAACCTTTACATCAATATTTTTTAAATTGTTCTGTCTTGCCCCTTTTATGGTTAGAAAGCCTGTAGGTTCTCTTCTCTTTTTTGGGAGCGGAATCTGAATTCTGCCGCTGAGATATGCCCCGGTAATGGATTGTGGATTTTTCATAATCTCTTTTGCCGTACCCTGTGCAATCACTCTTCCGCCATGTTCCCCGGCTCCCGGTCCAATATCTACAATATGATCCGCAGCAAACATCGTATCTTCGTCATGCTCTACTACAATTAATGTATTTCCTAAATCTCTTAGATGCATCAGGGTTTTTAATAATTTATCATTATCTCTTTGATGCAGCCCAATACTTGGCTCATCTAAGATATAGGCTACTCCTACTAACCCGGAACCAATCTGTGTAGCTAAACGGATTCGCTGTGCTTCTCCGCCGGAAAGACTGGCTGTCGCCCGAGTTAAGGTTAAATAGTCTAGACCTACATCATTTAAAAATCCAATTCTGGAACGAATCTCTTTTAAAATCTGCTCTCCAATTCTTAGCTGCATTGGCGTCAGCTCTAACTTAGCAAGAAATTGCTGTAATTCGGCTATAGAAAGGGATGTAATTTCAAAAATATTTTTTCCTCCTACTGTAACAGAAAGGGACGTCTTCTTTAACCGCTGTCCTTTACACTCACTGCATGGCGTAATATTCATAAAGGTTTCATACTCTGTTTTAGTTGACTCCGAGGCGGTTTCCCGATAGCGGCGTTCCACATTTTTAATCAATCCCTCAAATGCAATATCATAGACGCCCTCCCCCCGCTGCCCTTTATAATAGACTTTTACCTTTTTTTCATTGGTTCCATAGAGCAGGATATCTTTTACCTCTTTTGGATACTCCCGAAACGGTGTCTGAAGATCAAAGCCGTACTCTTTGCTTAATGCATCTAAAATCGCCCCTGCAAAACTTCCTTTTTCCGTACAGGACTGCCATCCTAATACTGTAATTGCCCCCTCTGCAATACTTAGACTTGGATCGGGAATCATCAATTCAGGGGCAAATTCCATCTTATATCCCAATCCCAAACAAACCGGACAAGCCCCAAACGGATTATTAAAGGAAAAACTCCGTGGTTCTACTTCGTCAATACTGATTCCACAGTCTGGACAGGCAAAACTCATACTAAAATTAAGAGGCGTTCCGTCTATTACATCTACAATCATCAGCCCATCCGATAGATGCATCACATTTTCAATGGAATCCGTCAGCCGCTTTTCCATTCCCGGCTTTATGGCAAGGCGATCTACTACGATTTCAATATTGTGCTTAATATTTTTTTCCAGTTTAATTTCTTCTGTCAGTTCATAGAGATTTCCGTCAATCCGCACCCGTACATAGCCGCTCTTTTTTGCTTGATCCAATACTTTGCTGTGTTCTCCCTTTCGTCCCCGAACAACCGGTGCCAAAAGCTGAATTTTTGTCCGCTCCGGCATATTTAAAATTTGATCTACCATCTGATCGATAGTCTGCCGCTTGATTTCTTTTCCGCACTTCGGACAGTGAGGAATTCCAATTCGGGCATATAGTAAACGAAAATAATCATAAATTTCTGTAACAGTTCCCACTGTAGAGCGGGGATTTCGATTGGTCGATTTCTGATCAATTGAAATAGCAGGAGAAAGCCCCTCTATACTTTCTACATTGGGCTTTTCCATCTGTCCCAAAAACTGTCTGGCATAGGAAGACAAAGATTCCATATACCGCCTTTGTCCTTCTGCATAAATTGTATCAAAGGCAAGAGAAGATTTCCCCGATCCGCTCAGTCCAGTTAATACTACAAATTGATTTCTGGGAATATCTACATCTAAATTTTTCAAATTATGTTCATTTGCACCACGTATACGAATATATTGGGTATCTACCTTTTTTCGAATCATTGCTTTCTTCCTTATATCATATATTTAGATTATTTAAAGGGAACTCCTATAAACCCTTTTCTATTTTTTATCCTATCTAATCTATCTCAAGCAAATGCTGTTTTATTTCCAACATTTTATCCCTCAGCTTTGCCGCCTCTTCAAAGTTCAATTCTGCTGCTGCCTTATGCATCTTTTTGGTCACTTCATCTGCCAGCTTCTGCAGTTCCTTTGCACTCATGGACTCGATATCTTTTTCCATCTTTGAATCAATTTCTTCTACGACTTTCGAAATGCGAATTAAATCTCGTACTGCTTTTTGAATGGTGGTAGGAGTAATCCCATGTTCTTCGTTATACTGCTGCTGAATCGTTCGTCTTCTTTCAGTTTCATCCATTGCAGCCTGCATAGAATCTGTTATTTGGTCGGCATAAAAAATTACATGTCCGTCCACATTTCTGGCAGCACGTCCCACTGTTTGAATAAGAGAAGTTTCTGACCGCAGAAATCCTTCTTTATCCGCATCTAGAATTGCCACTAAAGAAATCTCAGGAATATCCAAACCCTCCCGCAAGAGATTGATTCCGACCAGTACATCAAATACATCCAACCGCATATCTCGTATAATTTTCGCACGCTCTAATGTATCGATATCGGAGTGCAGATACTTTACCCGTATTCCTGCTTCCTTGATATAATCTGTTAAATCTTCTGCCATTTTCTTTGTCAATGTTGTTATCAGCACTTTGTTCTTTTTTGCTGTTTCCTTATGGATTTCCCCAATTAAATGGTCAATCTGCCCCTCTACCGGACGCACTTCAATCTGTGGATCTAACAGACCGGTAGGACGGATAATCTGTTCTGTCCGCAAAAGCTCATGTTCTGCTTCATATTCACTTGGAGTAGCCGATACAAATAACATCTGATCAATCTTACTTTCAAACTCCTGAAAACTAAGCGGACGATTGTCCTTTGCCGATGGCAGCCGAAAGCCATAGTTGACCAATGTCGTCTTTCGTGACTGATCCCCGGCATACATCCCACGTACCTGGGGCAGAGTAATATGAGATTCGTCTACAATAATCAGATACTCTTCCGGGAAAAAATCCATTAACGTATAGGGCGGCTGTCCTGCTTCCATTCCATTTAAATGGCGGCTGTAATTCTCTATTCCAGAACAAAATCCAGTTTCCCGCAGCATCTCAATATCAAAGTTTGTCCGCTCCGCAATCCGCTGTGCTTCTAACAGCTTATCTTCACCTTTAAAGTAAGCTACCTGCCCCTTCATCTCCGCTTCAATCGCTTTTAATGCCGGCTCCATTACCGCCGGATCTACTACATAGTGAGACGCCGGAAAGATATAGGCATGATCTAAACTGCATTTTACCTCACCGGTTAAAATACTTACTTCACTAATCCGCTCAATTTCATCTCCAAAAAATTCTACTCGAATCGCTGTCTCTTCCTGAGAAGGCAGAAAAATCTCTAATACATCTCCCCGTACACGAAAAGAACCTCGTTTAAAATCTATTTCATTTCGATTGTATTGTATTTCAATTAATTTTTCGATTACTTCATCCCGATCCTTTCTCATCCCTGGTCTAAGAGAAAGTGTCATCTTCTGATAATACTCTGGATTTCCGATTCCATAAATACAGGATACACTAGCCACTACAATCACATCCTGCCGCTCTGCCAATGCAGAAGTTGCCGAATGACGAAGTTTATCAATTTCATCATTAATCGCACAATCTTTCTCAATGTAGGTATCTGTAGACGGCACATAGGCTTCCGGCTGATAATAATCATAATAAGACACAAAATATTCTACGGCATTTTCAGGAAACATCTCCTTAAATTCTCCGTATAACTGTGCAGCCAATGTCTTATTGTGGGCAATTACCAATGTTGGTTTCTGTAATTCCTGAATCACATTTGCCATTGTAAATGTTTTGCCGGAACCTGTAACCCCTAATAAAGTCTGAAACTGGTTGCCCTCTTGAAAGCCTTTGACCAATTCAGCGATTGCCTGCGGTTGGTCGCCTGTAGGCTTATATGGGGCATGTAATTGAAAAACACGCCCATTCTGCTGACTGCTGTCAACGGACTGCAAATTTTCTCTTTTCTCTATCATATAAAATCCTCCTATTTATGACCGAAAAAATCCACCTATTCACCTGAAATTCATATAATTTGATTTCCTGTTCCTATAAGATAAACTTGAAAATCTAGGGAATAAGTGTTAAAACAACCATTATACACGTACAAGTTACAAAAACATATTTTTAGCCTATCAAAGAAGTCCCCCGCTTCTAAGCTGTGAAGGCAAAAGCGGTGGGGGGACTTCCCTGTGTCAGGTGGGGTACAAGCTCCATCTGACAAGCTGAGATAGCAGCATAGGATTATGAAGAAGTAGCGAAGCGGATTTCGAATTTCCTTTGACAACAAAACCATATAAAATAACAGCAGATAATAGGAATCATACTACTTCGTCATTTGGTTTTTCATTATAACATATAAGTCAAAAAAAGTACAGACCAAAATCGAACTTTTGTTCTGTGCTTTTTATAAAATTCTTATTCTAGCCATCTTGTTTCTTACTTTTTCTCAATGCCAGATTAATAATATCATCTATATTACTTTTTGTAACTTTCTCTTCATTATATTTTTGTACACGAAGTATCTCTTGTTTAGAGAATATTTCTTCTTTCACCTGTTCTTCAAATAATTCTGTCAAATTTTCCGATTCCAATGCTGCTTTCAACACTTGTATCGTATATTTCGAAATACCATTCCAATCGCCATATAAATCTTTTACCGCCCTATCAATTTTATTATAATCAAGCGGTTCTCCTACTTTTTTCTGTTCATTTAATATCCCCACAATGTCAGACAAATCCTTTTTATAACGCCTGCCTGACATTAATTTCATAGCTATAAGATATTCTGCATTGATTGTTCTTATATTCAGTACACCAGAATATGTACGATAATGCTTCGAATATTGTACCAGCTTTGGGCTATATGAACTGGTATTTTTAAAATCCATATTTAACCATCCATTCGGTAATTCCAGGCGATCACCAACTGCATTAATCGCTTCTTTCATAACCGATGAAGCAGTTATAACAGCATCTATATCATACGTCATCTCACGAAAACCATAATTAGCAAGTACAGCTGCACCACCAATCAGCACTATTTCTGCAGGTATTTTTGTACCATTTCTTTTGCGAAATTCCTTTGCTAATTCCTTCAAATAATAATCCAGATTTTCTTTAGTAAATGCTTTATCAATAGACATCTCTTATCTCACTTTCTATAATATTAAATCTCTTAAATTCAGGAATGGCTTCCTCCATACTTTGCTTTCTTAAATCAAGGGAACGATTTAGCTTTGCTGTAAGATTGAAGTCTCTTGGATATAAAGGCTCTAACAAAGCACAGCTTCGTATATCCTCATAGTCCTGACATAATGGTAGACCATTTTCTCTACTTAAGTAATCTATCATTGCCAATAAATAAAAACTTTCTGGATACCATTCTCTGTCCCAATAAATTCTTATTTTATCTGTCTTTAAAATATCAATAATAAAATCCATATCGCCTCTATCTTTTACCAAATGACAAATATTACTTTTAAATGTTTCAAAATTATTTCGATACAACATAAAATTCTTCCCTCCAAATATATAATACATTGATTTTTTAATTACAATATACGAATGTTTCTTTACTTTTTCATATTATTATCTCTCACACTTCTATAATAAATTTATTATAATGGGACATTATTATAATATCAAGTAGGAAAGATTTCTTTTCTCTTGCCTGTATGCAATCGAGTAAGGAAGGGTACCTCCCCTCCTCGCCGCATTGGACGTCCGTTAGCTTTGCTAACATTATTCTTTAAACACCCGTGTGCATAAAAAAACTGCCGTACAAAAACTCTGTACGACAGTCTATCTATAAGAACTCTCTTTTCAGCCTATACTAATTCAATAATAACTTCCATTGCAGCGTCCCCTTTTCGTGGTCCAATCTTCACAATCCGGGTATAACCTCCATTGCGGTCTGCATACTTTGGTGCAATTTCATCAAATAACTTAGCAACTAAATCGACCTTTTTCTTATCCTTCTTCTTGTTCGAAGTAACAAGTTTATCATCCCCAAATCTCTTAGTTCTCGACTCTGTATAAGGATAAAGCACAGCCACCATCTGATGTCTTACATGAAGCCGAGAAGGCTTATCTTTTTTAATCTCTTTCTCTACTTCATCAAACACCGTTACTTTCTTGCCGTCTACTACTTCTTTTACCCGTTTTCCGTTCGCATCTTTACGGGCTACTTTTGCCTTTACCGTAACCATCTCATAGTTATCTTTTTCTTTTATCGCTAAAGCAATCAGATGTTCTACCTGAGAACGAACTTCCTTTGCCCGTGCCTCTGTTGTTACAATTCTGCCATGTGCAATTAAAGCGGTAGTCAAACTTCTCAGCATTGCCTTTCTCTGACTGGAAGTTCTCCCAAGTTTTCTATAACCTGCCATTTTATTCTTCCTCCATTTGTGGAACATAGAACCATGCTCTTATGGACTTATTGATCCTATGCTATTCTCCATAAATTCCGCATGGGAACGCATCCCTCATGCCACCTTATTCATCACTAGGATTTAACTGTAATCCCAATTCCTTTAGTTTTGCAAGTACCTCTTCCAAAGACTTGCGTCCTAAATTCCGAACCTTCATCATATCGTCAGAGGTTCTGTTGCAAAGCTCCTCTACCGTATTGATGCCGGCTCTCTTTAAACAATTATAAGAACGAACCGATAATTCCAGTTCATCAATGTTCATCTCAAGAACTTTTTCCTTTTCATTATCTTCCTTTGTTACCATCACTTCTGCTGTCTTGGCATTTTCAGAAAGATCAATAAAAAGATTTAAATGCTCGCTTAATACCTTTGCAGCTAAACTAACAGCTTCATCCGGAACCAGCGTCCCATTTGTAAATACATCTAAGGTCAGCTTATCATAATCCGTAATCTGCCCGACACGGGTATTTTGTACCGATAAATTCACCCGTTCTACCGGAGTATAAATCGAGTCAACGGCAATTACACCAATCGGCAGATCTTCACTTTTATTCTTATCTGCACTGACATAACCTCTACCCTTTGTAATTGTCAATTCCATATAAAGTTTACTGTCTGTACCGCCATTTAAAGTTGCTATCGGCAACTCAGGATTTAAAATCTCAATATCCTGATCTGCCTGAATATCACTGGCCTTTACAACACCTTCTCCTTCAAATTCGATATAAGCAGTCTTTGCTTCATTTGTCTCGCTGTTATTCTTAATTGCAAGGCTCTTAATGTTCATAATGATTTCAGTTACATCTTCCTTTACACCAGGAACCGAACTGAACTCATGCAACACACCGTCAATCTTTACCTGACTAACGGCAGCACCCGGTAAGGAAGAAAGCATAATTCTTCTCAATGAATTACCAAGAGTTGTCCCATATCCTCTTTCAAGTGGTTCCACAACAAATCTTCCGTATTTCTTGTCTTCCGAGATTTCGGCAATCTCAATTTTTGGTTTTTCAAAATCGAACACTATAAAGCCCCTCCTTTTGGGTTATCGGATTACTTAGAATATAATTCGACAATAAGCATTTCGTTTACAGGAACATCAATATTCTCCCTGAGCGGCAGTGCTTTTACCGTTCCCTTTAAATTTTCCTGATCCACATCCAGCCATTCTGGAACCAGTCTAGAAGCGGTTACTTCTAAGATATCCTTATATCTCTGAGAAGATTTGCTCTTTTCTCTAATTTCGATTTCATCGCCTGCTTTAATCAAATAAGAAGGAATATTCACACGTTTTCCATTTACTAATACATGCTTATGGTCAACAATCTGTCTTGCTTCCTTTCTTGTCCTTGCCAGTCCCATACGGAATATTACATTATCTAATCTTCTCTCTAACAGGATCATTAAATTGTCACCTGTCATACCGCTTTGCTTTTCTGCTTTTTCATAATAGTTATGGAACGGCTTTTCAAGAACACCATAAATAAACTTTGCCTTTTGCTTTTCCCGCAACTGAAGTCCATACTCAGTCAGCTTCTTATTTGCTCTCTCTAATTTTCTCTTTGATTTTTTATTAATTCCTAAATAAATTGGATCTAATCCAAGTGATCTGCATCTTTTTAATACTGGAACTCTATTAACAGCCACGAATCTACACCTCCTATGAATTAAACTCTTCTGCGTTTTGGCGGACGGCATCCATTATGCGGAACCGGAGTTACGTCTCTGATACTGGTAACTTCCAAACCACATGCCGAAAGTGCACGAATCGCTGCCTCTCTTCCAGAACCTGGTCCTTTTACCATGACATCTACCGTCTTTAAACCATGTACCAAAGCTGCCTTTGTAGCAGTTTCAGCTGCCATCTGAGCTGCATAAGGAGTAGATTTCCTTGAACCTCTAAAACCAAGACCACCGGCACTTGCCCAAGATAATGCATTTCCTTCTAAATCTGTAATTGTTACAATTGTATTATTAAAGGATGACTGAATATGTGCCTGTCCACGTTCAACGTTTTTCTTAACACGCTTTTTTGTCACTTTTTTCCCTGACGCTTGCTTTGCCATTTTAAACTAACCTCCCTTATGGGTTCCTATCTATTTTTTTATTTCTTCTTATTTGCAACAGTTTTCTTTGGTCCCTTGCGAGTGCGGGCATTGGTCTTTGTCTTCTGCCCACGTACCGGAAGACCTTTTCTATGACGAATTCCTCTATAACATCCGATTTCCTGCAGTCTCTTGATATTCATAGCGATTTCTCTTCTTAAATCACCTTCTACCATCTGAGTCTCTTCAATCACTGTACTGATTCTTTTTACTTCATCATCTGTTAAATCTTTGACACGAGTATCTGGATTTACCTTTGCCTCAGCAAGGATACGGTTCGAACTCGGTCTGCCGATTCCGTAGATATAAGTTAATCCAATCTCCACACGTTTTTCTCTTGGTAAGTCAACACCTGAAATACGAGCCATGTGTGCTTTGCACCTCCGTTTTTCTTATAAAATAAAAGTTATCATTTCACCACAGTATGCAGCCGGAACATGGTATGTAGATGCCCCTGCTGCTGATTTTATAATAATAGCAATAAACAACTTATCCTAGTGGTTCATTGCTGCAGCCGCAATACAAATTTTGTCAGACTTTTACTGACAACTACAAACCTTACTTTCTGATTAACCCTGTCTCTGCTTATGCTTTGGGTTTTCACAAATTACTCGAATACTTCCTTTTCTTTTAATAATTTTGCACTTTTCGCAAATTGGTTTCACGGATGACCGAACTTTCACAGTAAAATCCTCCTTTCAAAAAAAGTCTGTGTATTATTATACCAGTATGTTTAAAAAATAGCAAGTCTTTCCCTTCCAGCTTTCTGCCGAAATTTTCGCTATTTTTTCTTTTTATTTTATGCATTTCCCATAATTTACTACTTATTATTTCTATTCCCCTAAATCACTTATCTCTCCAGATAATTCTTCCTTTTGATAAATCATATGGGGACAATTCAATTGTTACCTTATCCCCCGGCAGAATACGGATATAGTTCATACGAAGTTTTCCGCTGATATGGGCAAGCACTTGATGTCCATTCTCTAACTCTACCTGAAACATTGCATTGGGCAACTTTTCAACTACAGTTCCTTCAATTTCAATTACATCTGATTTTGACATAACATTCTCCTCCTGTTTGCCGATGGAATTCTTATTCCACTTTCATTCTATGCAGCTATTGATCCCACAAGAATCATTTCTGATACTGCTTAATGATTCTTTGAATCGCTTCATTCTGTTTTGCCTGACTCTCCCCCGCCTGATATTCTGACAGTTCTGTTTGATATATCGGCTGAATATGCTTTTTTCTTTTGCATTTTGGTCTCTCAATCGGACGTTTTTTTCCGTCTGCAAGATATACCATCTCTTCTTCTTCCCGAACAATCATATAAATTCTGCCTTTATCATGTCCGGCAAGCGATTTTGCCAAATTTCCTTTTCGATACTGTTCCATCCAATCTCCTCTTTCTTATTCTGCCTATCTCTTATAAAGACAGAATCTCTGGTTCTCCTTTTGTTATCAAAACAGTATTCTCATAATGAGCCGACAATTTTTTATCCT
This sequence comes from uncultured Lachnospiraceae bacterium, assembly GCA_910585255.1. GTDB lineage: Bacteria > Bacillota > Clostridia > Lachnospirales > Lachnospiraceae > MGBC114844. The sequence goes on along the minus strand of CAJUEI010000040.1, from coordinate 8,652 downwards.
CTGTTACTACTGTCCAGTCATCTTCTAACCAAAACACTCTCCAAGTCCCTTGATTAATCATAGGCTCAATCGCAAGAGTCATACCTGCCTGAAGCAAAACCCCTCTTCTCTTTCTTGAAAAATTGGGGATCTCTGGTTCTTCATGAAGATTCTTTCCAATTCCATGCCCCACCAGATCTCGTACAACACCATATCCAAAACTCTCCGCATAATGACCAATTGCACGAGAAATATCATTTAAGTGATACCCTTCTTTTGCAAACTTTATACCTTCGAAAAAAGATTGTTTTGTCACTTCTATTAATTTTTTTGCTTCCGCAGATACCTCTCCTACTGCATGGGTACGTGCTGCATCTGAATGATAGCCCTTATAAATTACACCGGCATCCAGGCTTACAATATCTCCTTCCATTAGAATTCTCTTTTTATCAGGAATTCCATGAACCACTTCTTCATTTACTGAAACACAGATCGATGCAGGATATCCGTTATAATTCTTAAACGAAGGAATACAGCCATAGCTGCGGATAATTTCTTCTCCTATCCGATCGATCTCCCAGGTAGAGATCCCTGGTTTTAATGCATCTGCCAGTTCCTTATGTGTCTTTGCCAGAATCTTTCCGGCCTCTCTCATAAGTCCGATTTCTCTCTCTGATTTAATCGTAACCGACATACATCACTCTCCTAAAATATTTACAATAGATTGAAATACCTCTTCCATATCCTGTGTTCCGTCCACAGTCTTTAAAATTCCTTTCTTGGTATAGTACTCAATTAAAGGCTGTGTCTGATCATGATATACTCCCAGACGTTTCTTTACGGTTTCAGGCTGATCGTCTTCTCGCAATACTAATTCGCTCTGACATTTATCGCAGATTCCTTCCTTTATCGGAGCGGCAAACTGAACATGATACGTTGCCCCGCAGGATAAGCAGGCACGGCGTCCGCCCATACGATTTACAATATTTTCATCTGGAACATCTACATCAATTGCAAAATCAATCGCATCCCCTAATTTTGTCAACTCCTGATCCAATACCTCTGCCTGAGGAATCGTTCTTGGAAATCCGTCCAATACATAACCATTTTTACAGTCCTCTTTTGCTACCCGATCCAATAAGATCTTTACGGTCAGCTCGTCTGGAACCAAAAGTCCTTGATCCATATATTGTTTTGCTTCTTTTCCCAATTCTGTTCCATTCTTAATATTTGCCCGAAAAATATCGCCGGTAGAGATATGCGGAATCTGCCACTTTTCTGCAATTCTTTTTGCCTGAGTACCTTTTCCGGCTCCCGGTGCACCTAACATAATAATCTTCATAATCTGCTCCAAGCCTTTCCTAATCTTTTTACTTTTGCCCTTCAGCACTATCTGCTCTATCTGCTTTATCTGTAAAAAGACAGACGAGAATTTCCCGCCTGCCCCTGCCTCTAATCCTGTCATCTATCTTTTTAACTGTTTAAAAATCCCTTATAGCTGCGTACTAACATCTGTGATTCTACTTGTTTTAATGTCTCAAGAATGACTCCTACAATAATAATAATCGAAGTTCCTCCAAATGAAACATTTGCCTTAAATACACCAGATACAATAATCGGAATTACAGCTACCACAATCAATCCTGCCGCCCCAATAAAGATAATATAATTTAGGATTGCAGTTAAATAATCAGTTGTCGGTTTGCCCGGACGAATACCAGGAATTAAACCGCCCTGCTTTTTTATATTATCAGAAACTTCAATTGGATTAAATGTAATGGATGTATAAAAGTAAGCAAAGAATATTACTAACGCAATATACACCAAAAGTCCAATAGAATAAAGAGGCTCCTCTGGATTACACCAGTTTGACTGACTCATTCCTTTTAAAATTTTTCCCCATACCGTTGTAGAATCCACAGAAAAAAAGCTGCTGATTACCACTGGCACGGAAAGAATCGAACTTGCAAAGATAACCGGAATTACACCTGCCGTATTTACCTTTAACGGAATATGGGAGGACTGCCCTCCAATCATCTTTCTTCCCTGCATTTTTTTTGAATATTGAACCGGAATTCTTCTTTCGCCGCCCTGCAGTAAGACTACCATTGCAATTACTGCAACGATTACAAATAAGATAATCAAAGCTGCCAAAGCTGCTTTTGCCACACTTTTATTCATCATAAATGTTTCATATAATGTTACAAAATCACTTGGAATACGGGCAACAATATTAAAAAGCAGGATCATAGAAATACCATTTCCGATTCCATTATCTGTAATTCGCTCACCGGCCCACATTAAAAATGCGGAACCCGCTGTCATTGTAAGAACTACTACCAAAACACTTCCGAAATTAAACGTATACAGAAGTCCCTGCGAACCAAATCCAATTGTCATTGCGGTACCTTCCAATAGGGCAAGTCCTACTGTCACATAACGGGTAATCTCTGTAATCTTCTTTCTTCCCTCTTCTCCGTCTTTTTGCAGTTCTTCTAACTTTGGAATTGCAATTGTCAAAAGCTGCATAATAATCGAAGAAGTAATATAAGGATTAATCCCCAATGCAAATATCGCCATATTAGAAAAGGAACCGCCGGTGAAGGCGTCCAAAAAACTGAACTCATCACCAAGCTGATTCGCAAAATAATTGGAAATATAAGCTGTATTCACTCCTGGGATTGGAATTTGGCTGCCAATTCTCACAACTATCAGCATAAAAAATGTGTATAACAGTTTTGTTCTGATATCTTTTATTTTTAATGCGTCACGGAGTGTTTTAAACATTAGATCACCTCACAGGTTCCACCAACAGCTTCAATCTTTTCCTTAGCGGATGCACTAAATGCATTTGCCTTTACCGTCAGCTTCTTTGTCAGCTTTCCGTTGCCAAGGATCTTTACGCCGTCTCTTGGATTCTTTACCACACCTGTCAGGATTAATTTTTCTACTGTTACTTCTGTATCATTCTGAAATACTTTTTCCAATACACTTAGATTAATTCCAACGATTTCTTTCGAATTTCTGCAGGTAAATCCTCTCTTTGGCAATCTTCTGTATAAAGGCATCTGACCACCTTCAAAACCTGGTCTTGGGGCACCGGAACGAGCTTTCTGTCCCTTATGACCTTTACCTGCTGTCTTTCCATTACCAGAACCATGTCCACGGCCTCTTCTAAAATTCTTGCTGTGCTTTGCACCGTCCGCCGGACGTAAATTCGATAAATCCATCTCTCTACACCTCCTTATCGGAATATTTAAACTTCCTCAACTTTTACTAAATGTTTTACTGCTTGAATCATCCCTCTAACCGATTCATTATCAGGCATTTCAACTGTCTTATGGAGCTTTCTTAAACCCAGTGCTTTTACAGTTGCTCTCTGCTTAGGAATCGCACCGATAGGGGACTTTACTAATGTAATCTTTAACTTCTCTGCCATGTTCTTATCCTCCCGATTAACCTAAGATTTCTTCTACCGATTTCCCACGAAGTTTTGCTACCTGCTCCGGTGTCTTTAACTCAGACAGTCCCTGAATCGTTGCCAATACAACATTTTGTTTATTATTAGAGCCTAAACATTTGGTACGGATATTTTTAATTCCTGCCAATTCCAATACGGAACGTGCCGGACCTCCGGCGATAATACCAGTACCTTCTGGAGCCCTCTTTAACAGTACAGAAGCACTTCCGAATTTGCCGATTAAGTCATGTGGAATCGAACCCTTTTCGTCTACAGGAACTTCAATTAATTTCTTGGTTGCATCCTCTTTTCCCTTGCGGATTGCTTCTGGAATTTCTGTTGCTTTGCCAAGTCCTGCACCAATATGCCCGTTGCCGTCACCAACTACTACTAAAGCTGCAAAACGGAAGTTACGACCACCCTTAACAACCTTAGTTACACGCTTGATTGATACTACTTTCTCAGTTAATTCTAATGAATTCGCATCAATGATTGTACGCTTCATGTGTCTTTTCCTCCCTGATTAGAATTGCAGTCCAGCTTCACGAGCTGCGTCTGCCAATGCTTGGATCTTACCATGATAGATAAATCCGCCTCTGTCAAATACTACTTCTGTGATACCCTTCTCTAATGCCTTCTTTGCTATTGCAGTTCCCACTGCTTTTGCTGCTGCAATATCGTTTGTATGCTCTAAAGAAGCCTTCACATCCTTTTCTAGAGTAGAAGCAGCTACAAGAGTATTTCCTACTGTATCATCAATGATTTGTGCATACATATGGCTATTACTTCTGAATACAGCTAAACGTGGTCTTTTTGCAGTACCTGCAAAACGATTACGTATTCTTTTGTGCTTTTTTTCACGAACTTTTGTTCTTGATACTTTACTAACCATCTCTGTCTCTCCTCCTATCTATTATTTCTTACCAGTCTTTCCAACTTTACGCCGGATTGTTTCATTTGCATACTTAATACCCTTGCCCTTATATGGCTCCGGTTTTCTTAATTCTCTTAATTCTGCTGCAAACTGACCAACCTGCTCTTTATTAATTCCTTTTACGATAATCTTGTTCTGTCCTTCTACTTCTGTTGTAATTCCTTCTGGATCTTCCCGTTCTACCGGATGAGAGAAACCAAGAGAAAATACTAATTTTTTACCCTGTTTCTGTACACGGTATCCAACTCCGTTGACTTCCAACACTTTTTCAAACCCATTGGTTACACCGATTACCATATTGTTAATCAATGTTCTGGTCAATCCATGTAAAGATTTCATTTTCTTTAAATCATTTGGTCTGGAAACAACAACCGTGTCTCCTTCCAATTTAATTTCCATTTCCTCAGGCAGCACTCTCTCTAGTGTTCCCTTTGGTCCTTTTACAGTCACTTTATTATTTTCTGCCACTTCTACAGTTACACCTGCTGGAATGGCGATAGGCATTCTTCCTATACGTGACATGCCGCTACCTCCTAAATCGTTTCTTCGATTTTATTCAATCTATTTTAAATTTTCAGCTTTGATTATTTAAATATACTACGCTTACAGCTTATTATAATTTCTATATAGGCTCTCTATACTAATCTACTAATCTACCATACAAATGCAAGAACTTCACCGCCAACGTTTAATTTACGTGCTTCTTTATCTGTAATAATTCCCTGATTGGTAGAGATAATCGCAATTCCTAAACCGCCCAATACCTTTGGCAGCTCATCTTTGCCGGCATACACCCGAAGTCCTGGCTTGGAAATTCTCTTAATTCCTGAAATAACTTTTTCATTTTTATCCTTGCCATACTTTAATGTAATACGAATTGTCTTAAAATTGCCGTCCTCTACAATATCAAACTTTTTAATATATCCCTCATTAAAAAGAATATTGGCAATTGCCAGTTTCATCTTAGAAGAAGGAATATCTACTGTATCATGCTTTGCAGTATTTGCATTACGGATTCTTGTAAGCATATCTGCAATTGGATCACTCATTGTCATTTTTTATTGCCTCCTTTTTGCAATCTTTGCGAGCAGTTTTCATCTTGCCCACCTCTTTCACCCATCCCGTCCTGTGGGCATCCTAGAAGTTTGGCTTACGCCAAACCTCTTTTGAACCACGAACAACCTAACCGGCTGTGTCATTCATTTCACTGAACTTACACACAAGTTCAAGGCTTTTTCCTTACCAGCTTGCTTTCTTTACACCTGGAATTTCGCCCCTATATGCTAACTCACGGAAGCAAATTCTGCAGATTCCGTATTTTCTTAAATAAGCATGTGGACGTCCACAAATTCTACAGCGTGTATACTCTCTTGTCGAAAACTTTTGCGGACGCTGCTGCTTTATCTTCATTGAAGTTTTAGCCATGGAATTTCCCTCCTAATTATTTCTGAAACGGCATATTAAACAATGCCAAAAGTTCACGGGCTTCTTCGTCTGTTTTCGCTGTTGTTACAAAGATAATATCCATTCCTCTTACTTTATCTACTTTATCAAATTCAATTTCAGGGAAGATAATCTGCTCTCTGATACCCATTGCATAATTGCCTCTTCCATCAAATGAATTGGCATTTACTCCACGGAAGTCACGTACACGAGGCAGTGCTAAATTTACCAGACGATCTAAAAATTCATACATCTTCTCGCCTCTTAATGTAACCTTACATCCAATCGGCATTCCCTGTCTGATCTTAAAGTTTGCAATCGAATTCTTTGCTTTTGTAATCACTGGTTTCTGACCAGAGATAATCTCCAGATCCTTCATAGCAGCTTCCAAAATCTTTGCATTTTCTTTTGCTTCACCGATTCCCATATTGATTACAATTTTATCTAATTTAGGAACTTGCAATGTGTTCTTATATCCGAATTTTTTTGTCATAGCAGCGACTACTTCGTTGCTATACATTTCTTTATATCTACTCAACTTCTTTGGCCTCCTCTCTTCGATTAATCGATCACTTCGCCAGTTGATTTTGCAATTCGAACTTTCTTATCGCCCTGCATTGTAAAGCCAATTCTAGTAGGCTTTCCGTTCTTATCCACATACATCAGATTGGATAAATCAATTGGTGCTTCCTTATGGATGATTCCGCCATTTTGATTTGCTGCACTTGGCTTGGTATGCTTTGTCATCATATTGATTCCCTCTACCAAAGCCGTATGATTCTTTTTATTAACAGTAAGAATTTTACCTTCTTTATCTTTATCTTTTCCTGTGATTACCTTTACAAGGTCGCCCTTTTTCAATTTCATTGACACAGTTGCCACCTCCCTATAATACTTCTGGTGCCAAGGAAACAATCTTCATAAATTGTTTCTCTCTCAGCTCTCTTGCTACTGGTCCAAAGATACGTGTTCCCCTTGGGTTCTTATCATCTTTAATAATCACAGCAGCGTTTTCATCGAATCTAATATATGAACCGTCTTTCCGACGAGTGCTATTTACAGTACGTACCACTACGGCCTTTACTACATCACCCTTTTTAACAACTCCACCTGGTGTTGCATCTTTCACACTGGCAACAATAATATCACCGATTGCAGCATATCTTCTGGTCGATCCTCCAATGACACGGATACAAAGCAATTCCTTAGCACCTGTATTATCGGCAACCTTCAATCTGGTTTCCTGTTGAATCATGCTAATAGACCTCCTTTAACTTATTCTATGGCAATCCTATTATCTTGCCTTTTCTATAATTTCTACCAGTCTCCATCTCTTATCTTTTGACAGCGGTCTGGTTTCCATCACTTTTACTTTATCCCCAATGTTACATTCGTTCTTTTCATCATGTGCCTTTAATTTATAAGTTCTCTTTACGATCTTTCCATATAAAGGATGCCTTACATGATCTTCGATTGCAACAACAATTGTTTTATTCATTTTATTACTAACAACTTTTCCTATACGAGTCTTTCTAAGATTTCTTTCCACAACAAGTTTCTCCTTCCCAAAGAGTATTATTCAGCTGCCTTTGCCTTTTCAGTAATAATAGTCTGAATCCGGGCAATATTTTTTCTAACTTCATTGATTCTGCTTGTATTATCTAACTGATTTGTTGCGTTCTGGAATCTCAAGTTGAAAAGTTCCTTCTTAGCAGCTACTAAATCCTCATTTAATTCTGCAGCTGATTTTTTCTTTAAACCTTCTACATACTGATTAATTTTCACTGTTATCACCGCCTTCTAATTCTGCACGAGAAACGATTTTACATTTACATGGTAACTTGTGCATAGCAAGACGCAACGCTTCCTTTGCAATCTCTTCCTGAACCCCGGAGATTTCGAACATTACACGTCCTGGTTTTACAACTGCTACCCAGTACTCCAAAGCTCCTTTACCAGAACCCATACGAGTTTCAGCCGGCTTTGCTGTTACTGGTTTATCTGGGAATATCTTAATCCATACTTTACCGCCACGTTTGATATAACGTGTCATAGCGATACGGGCTGCCTCAATCTGATTTGACTTAATCCAGCATGGCTCTACAGCAATAATACCGTATTCTCCATTGGTAATCTTATTACCTCTTGTAGCCTTACCAGCCATACTTCCACGGAACTGCTTCCGGCGTTTTACTCTTTTTGGCATTAACATGATTTATCGCTCCCTTCCTTTACAACATCTTTGGTTGGAAGTACTTCCCCTTTATAAATCCAAACCTTTACTCCTACTTTTCCATAGGTAGTATCTGCTTCTGCAAATCCATAATCAATGTCTGCACGAAGCGTCTGAAGCGGAATGGTACCTTCACTGTAGAACTCGGTACGAGCCATATCTGCACCGCCAAGACGTCCAGAACAAGCCGTTTTAATTCCCTTTGCACCAGCCTTCATTGTCTTAGACATTACCGATTTCATAGCACGGCGGAAGGATACACGCCCCTCTAACTGAAGTGCGATATTTTCTGCTACCAGCTGAGCATCTCGATCCGGCTTTTTGATTTCCTTTACATCTACTAATACTTTTTTATTGCTTAACTTTTGAATTTCACCCTTTAATTTTTCAATCTTCTCGCCACCTTTACCAATTACAACTCCTGGTTTTGCTGTATTGATAATCACCTTTACACGGTCGGAGGCACGTTCAATTTCAATTCTCGAAATACCTGCATCATATAATTTTTTCTTAAGGAATGTTCTGATGTTATAGTCTTCTACCAAGTTATCTGCAAAATCTGCTTCTGCATACCACTTAGAATCCCAATCCTTAATAATACCA
>CAJUEI010000039.1 GCA_910585255.1 uncultured Lachnospiraceae bacterium | reverse complement strand
CAGCTAGGAGGTTATGAGCAAGTAGCAAAGCGGATTGCGAATATCCGATTTGACTATTATTATGAAATAAAAGCTAAATATTACATCAAATAAAAACTAATTTTGTCTTCGCCTTCGATAAAAGCTAAAACAGATCATCGCCCAGGTTCCCGGAATAACAGCATATCCGGCATTTACTTGACCGTGATTCAATATAACATAACCGCTTCCTATCAATGTTAAAATAAAAAAGATAATTCCTAAAATCAACGCCGCTTTCTCCATATTCCCACCTCATAGTTGTGATTAAAATAATTCTACTTTAATATCGAACTTATTCGATTCTCTCTATCAACAAAATAGACAGACTTTTAATTCCTCTATAACAAAAGAAACAGCAATTTCATCATTTAAAGCCTTATATCTTAATCATAATAAAAAATAGAACAATAATAAGGCACAGTAAAGACTATAAAACAGATCGATTGGTAGGGAAAAACAGTCAAAATTTAAACCCTTATCTTACCTCTGAAAACTCATGCAGATAGTAGTATAGGAAAAAACAACCCAACCAAAATTTAAACCTTATCTTACCTCTGAACAGTTTATTCAGACAGTAGAATAGAGAAAAACAGCCAGAGTTTGGAAGTCTTATCTTGCCGCTGTGACTTCGGAGAAAAGTTAGAAAGTCTTAGGCTTCTGTCAGTCAACTAGGATTTTTTGCCATTGCCAATGGCAAAAAAAGGCACGTGTTTAGCCTCCTGCAGAGGCGAATTGCGTGCCGGTCCGTCCGGCTGGATGCACCTAAACTCAGAAGCCTTAGACTTTCTTACTTTTCGTAGAGCGGAACAGCGGCAAGATAAGACTTCCAAACTCTGGCGTCCCCCTCACCAATCCCCTCCCTCTTTCACCCAAACTCCACATCTCTTTCCTCTTCAACTCAAAACAGCAAATATCTGACTCAAAAAAGCCACCCCACCTACAACATAAAAAATCCTCTCCCCAATCCTCATCTCTATCCTCCGCTGCACCCCCATCTGATATCCAAACACCGCTAACACTATCACCGCCATATAAAGAAACAAATACGTCCGATCACTAGAAGCCCAAACCGTAGGTGAAAATCCCATCACCACCCGACTGGCATATCCAATCAAAAATACCGCCCACATCCCCCAAGTCTTCCACCCGTTTCCAAATATCAGATAAACCGTCACCAACAGGCACCCTATTTCTATCCCTATCCCCACCAAAGGCAGATAAGATACCCACTCTGTATAATTTTCCACCGTTATAATCCCATAAGAAGTCAATGCATGTTTCCACTTCTCCAATCCGGGCAGGCTATCCGACAACAGCGAATAGAAACTCCCTGTTACCAAACAGCCGACAAAAGGTACCCCGGCTATCACTCGATATTCAAAATCAGAATACTGCTTCCACACCAGCCAGAATAAAATCCCGGAAAGTACCAAAAAGCAAAGATTCCCACTATAAAATAATTCATACCCTGCAGAAGAAATCCCGATTTCTAATTTCTCAATCAAATGAATCCGCCCATAGTCAGCAAACCAAACAGCCGTTTCATCTCCCATTCGTACTCCATTGCCCGGACAAAATAAAGCAGAAAGAAATTCTATAAAAGATACCAAAAACAATCCGCCTAAAAACCAAATTCCTTCCATTTTCCTTCCGCTTCGAATCTTCCAGATGATATAGAAAAAGCTGCACCCATATATTCCGGTAAGTACAGCAGACATCTGCTCTTGATTTGCCCCATATAGTGCCGCCAGAAAAAAAAGAGGATACTCCCATTTTAAAATCTTCTCTTCCTGAATCCACCTCTGAATTGGAATCATGGCATAAAGTCCGCAGGCAAGTGCCCACCAATACGTAACGGTTGTCGCCTTCCATCCGGCAGTAGCCATATGAGAAAAAGGATAAAGAAAGAATAAAAAGACAATAAACCAATTTACCCGCCTAGAGTCTCTATCCGTCTCTTTGGTAAGAGAAGAAATCGACCATGCCGCCAAAACCACCATTCCACTGTCTAGCAGCATCCAAATGATATGCGGCAGTTTCCCCATAACCAAGGTCATAACATTAATAAATATTCGAGAAGACCACTCTTGATATTTGGATCCGATTAGATAACCGATATAGTCAAATGTAATATCAGTAAAATCCATTCCCTGTTCAATTACTCTGTCATCTCGGATATGAGGCATCCACATATGCAAAAGAAAAAAAGCTGCAAATAATACCAGAAACGGCAGATTTTCTTTTCTTTTTATTCTATGATGCTCCATTTTGTTCCTCCTTTTGTTCCTCCAGATCCACATACTGCCCTGTATGAATCATAAAAACCTCGCTTTCCCCCGTATAGCGAAGACAGACTTCAAATGAATCATATCCAAAGTCAAACCGCCAAGTCTCTAAAGATGCTGTAAATCCGGCTTCTTTTGAAAATATATCTTCTGGAAAATGTGCTGCTAAATCTAATCGCTCCACCGGATCGGTCGGAATCAAATATGCCTTTCCTGTTCGGGAATTGAGCAGCAGTACTTCTGTCTTTGTCGTTTTTCCAAAGTCCTTTGGACAGAACAGCCAGCCTTCTATGGTCAGCACTTTTTTTTGAGCAGTTATGGAGTCTAACAAAAAGGAAATCTCTGCTTCTGTAGGATCGGTTTCCTGCCAAGGGATCTCTTTGATAATGCGTACCTGTTTCTTTGTAGGTACCAGATAGGAATGTCCGTTTGTCAAGTATTCCAGATAGATCGCATAGTCTTCTTGTTCCAAAGACAGCCGTTCGTTGCGGATATTAGCAAGAAACCCTGCTTTTCTATAGTCGATTCCATCTGAAAAAGCCTCTGTTAAATCCATTCGCTCGATTATCATTGTAGGAAGAATCCACTGTTCTTTGCTTTGTTCTCCAATCAGCACGACATTGCAGTTGACCTCTTCCATCTCCTCTCCTTGAATCAATGCCCACCCTTGAATCTGAATCTCCTCTTCTGTCTGAATGGAATCGATTGCATAAGATACGATATTCTCTGTTACTTGTGCTGTTGTTTCCGTGCGGATATTTCCTTTCTCTGTTGCTACAGCAAAGGAGAATAAGAGAGAAATGAATAAAATAATTGCCATACTGATTCGAACGGTCTTCTTCTTTGCTGTCATTTTTTCTGCTATTCCTTTCTAGTATTTTCTGCTTATTTTATTTTTCCCAAATTTTCCATGGGGCAGCTCCAGACTGCCAGAGGCTTTCTAAGTATTTCATCTCTCTCTGGGTATCCATACACTGCCAAAATCCTTTATGATAATAAGCCATCATCTCCCGATCTGCGGCAAGCCGAATCATTGGTTCTTTTTCAAACATCGCAGAACCGTCTCCTAAGTAGTCAAATACTTTGGAATTCATTACCATAAATCCGCCGTTAATCAGACTGGCATCTGCATCATATTTTTCCCGAAATGACAGCACTGTATTATCCTCGGCTACGTCTAATATGCCTTTCATCTGACTGATATTTACGGCAGTAATCGTAACGATTTTTTGATGAGCTTGATGAAATGCTAACAGTTCACGGATATTTACGTCTGCTACGGCATCTCCATAGGTTAAAAAGAACGGCTCCTCTCCTACATAGTCTCGAATCCGCTTAATCCGCCCGCCTGTAGAAGTGGTCAGACCGGTATCTACTAAAGTGACTTTCCAAGGTTCGGAATAATTGTTATGCACCTCCATACGGTTTTCTGCCAAATCAAATGTAACATCGGAAGTGTGCAGAAAATAATCGGCAAAAAATTCCTTTACAACATGCTGTTTGTATCCTAAACAGATAATAAATTCATGAAATCCATACTGAGAATAAATCTTCATAATATGCCATAAAATCGGCTTCTCTCCTATCTCAATCATTGGTTTTGGCTTTAAATGACTCTCCTCACTAATTCGTGATCCAAATCCCCCGGCTAAAATAACAACTTTCATTTCGTTTGTTCCTCCATTCTATTGTATCTACCTATTCCTGCTTTTTTCTGCCATGTTCAAAAACTTTTACGCAGATCTGAAACTCCTGTTTCACATCATTAATTTCGGCAAAGCAGCCGTAGACTTCTCCTTTGTCTTTTGTCCGATAAAGTGTAATGGAATTTCCTCCGTCTGCATCTTCGGACGAAAACTCAATATAATATTCCCGTCCCGCCGTTACCCGAACATTTCCGCAGTCAAACCGCTGCCAGTCATTATCTCCAAACTGGCTGACATCAAAACGTTTCTCTGCCAATACCGCATCTGTCCGACCGTCTTTTAAGCGTACCTGTAAATTGGAATGATTGGTTCGATTATAGGTTCCCACTCGAAATGTAATATATGCCACATTGTCCTTTCTTGCGATAAAATGCTGCTCCATCACGGTTCCCGCCGTGATCAGTCCTGCTCCCACTGTAGGATTTCCGGTATTTGTCGTTACATAGGGCGGTACTAATGAAACAAACAGACAGATAAAAGCAGGTATTACAAAAATCCCAACTCCCAGTAAAAATCTTGTTCGAATCCAACCAATAGCATTTCCTATATTGGTACTGACATCTCTAAGGCACTGCTTCGGATGCTTAAAGATTGCCATAATCAGCATCAGCCCGGAAAACATAGACATAATCAAATTCATATCGGTAATCTTATAGAGGGCACGCATCGTTACTTTTGAGCCTACATTATATTCCTGATAGATATTTTTAAATAGGGCATTGGAAAGTAAAAACTGATCGACTCGATCCTTCCAATAGTTTACTACATAAATACTAAATACCAACATCAAAAGAATATCCAATATCATCCAAATCTTAGTATCTTTATGCAAAAATGCACTGATAAGCAAAAAAGGCATCCCCATCAGCAGCCACTGCGGATGCCATCTGCTGATTCCAAATGCAACAAATATAGATAATCCCGACAAGAAAAATGCCCACTCTGCCCAGTCGGTTCTTCCCTGAATATTGGTAAAATATGCCCATGCACAGATTAGGGCAAAGATTACAATAGAGTAACTGATACTATATTCTGTTAAAGGAATCGTAGCTTCAAAAATATAGCTGGTTGCTTGAAATCCCAGTACATATTCCTGAAATACCTCACTGGGATAATAAATCGCTAGTTCTATCATATAGGGAATTACTACCAGCACCACGGCTCTTATGACTTTCCACACATTCTTTTCTTTTAACAAAAGCAGCGGGAAAAATACTAATAGGGAAAAATATTTAAACGGTACGGAAAAGGCAAAGAATAAAATAAACAGCAGATCTTTTCCTTTAAAATAATAATAAATCCCAATCAGCATAAAAAACAGTGTAAAAATATCATACTGTCCAAATATAAACTGACTAAAAAATCCAATCGGTGTAGTGTAAAATGCATACGTACAGATCTTAGATTTTTTGCTTCCCATTCCGATTTCCATACAGATCTTATAAATAAAATAGCCGGAAATCATATACAGCGTAACCGGAAGCAGCTTATACCACATCAAAACGCCTACTGAAACCACTTGAGTCGGATGAGGTACAATTCCAAGCACTTTCAGCGGAATGTTCCATACAGCAAACATCCAGTAAGAACTTGGCATATAGCTGTCCCAGATTCCATATTGTGTATTATAATCATAAAAATCAAAAAAATGCCCATCCAGATAGCCAAAAGAAGAACCTGCTGTATGCAGAATATCTCCATGCTGAAAACTGAAAAAACAAATTACTGCCATTAGTGCAAATATAATATAATCCCATCCTGTCAAAGGTTCTTCTGCAATGCTGATTCGAAACCGCTCTCCTCTCTGCCGCTCCCTTTTTGCCCCTCTCGCTGCCAGTTTCTCTTTTCTATCCGTAATACTCTCTTTCATCTCGAAACCTCCTGCTTTTTACTTAGGAGAAAAGTCCCCTCGCACCAGTGTTAAATTGGGATTATAATAAGGATCTCCTTTTTCAAGAACCTTCTCCCACCGTGCTTTCATAAAGTTCACTTCCCGTTCAAACCGAGCATGTTTGCGGGGCGTATCCTCCAATCCTCTCGATTTGGATTCATAGTGATATAATTCTACATTGGGATTGTATACAACCAGATAACCTTTATCTCTTACCTTCAGGCAGAAATCAACATCATTAAATGCCACCTGAAGCTGTTCTTCCATTCCGCCTACCTCGTCATAAATCTTTCTGGAGACCATAAAACATGCCGCCGTTACCGCACTCAGATCCTGCTGTACTATCGCCCTGGCAAAATATCCCGGATCTTCTCTGCTCTGACAGGAAAATGCATGTCCGGCAATTCCTCCCAGCCCAATAATTACACCGGCATGCTGAATCTTGTCGTCTGGATAGTACAACTTCGTTCCGGTAATTCCTACCTCTGGTCTTTGGCAGTGTGACAGCAGTTCTTCCATCCAATTCGGTGTCAGAATTTCGGTATCGTTATTTAATAAAATCAGATATTCCCCTTTGGCAAATGAAATTCCAAAATTATTAATTTTCGGATAGTGAAAAGCATCTAACCATTCTACTACCTGGAGATTGTGATATTTCTCCAGTGTGGCATAGTAAGCAAATGTATCTGGATTGATAGAATTATTCTCTACCACAATAATTTCATAATTTTTATAAGTACTCCGTTCCTGAATGGATCGCAGACAGACATCCAAAGTGGATGCTTCGTCCTTATTCGGAATAATAATAGAGATCAATGGCTCTCCTTTTACCGGATATTTTACGCGGTAAAACCCCAGATGCTCTGTCATCAACACCTCTCCCTCCACCCGCATCCGTTTTAGATGTGCCTCAATCGCCCGCTTTCCGGCATCATAACAGTACATCTTACTCTCGGGATTGGCAGCGGTAGAAGCTGCATGCATCCTCCAGTGATACAACACTTTAGGGATATGATAGACCACTCTTGCCTGTTCGATACAGCGAAAGATAAAATCATAGTCCTGAGAACCATTATACTCCGTCCGCAAACCGCCTACTTTATCCGCAAGTGCCTTTCTTACGATTAAAAAATGACAGATATAATTATTCGATCGCAATAGATCCAAATTAAAATCGGACTTAAAATGAGGCTCCGAATATTCGGTAGAATCGGCATTAATTTTATCTTCATCTGTATAAATCACATCCACTTTTAAATTATGATTAAGTACCCGCATCGCCTCAAATAGTGCATCCGGTGTCAGCAGATCATCATGATCAAAGAGAGCAATAAACTCTCCCGATGCCATCTGAATACAGGCATTGGTATTCTCTGAAATTCCTTTATTTTCTTCCAACTTACAGTATTTTACTCGGCTATCTTGTGCAGCATAGTTTCTGCACCAGTTTCCTACTTCCCGATGTGCCTCATCACTTCCATCTGCCAGACAAAGTTCCCAGCCGCCATAGGTCTGATCCGCTACAGATGCAACCATTTCCTCTAAAAAATGAATTGGCGTATTATAAAGCGGTACTAAAATACTAAACAAATACCGCTGCGGAAACTCGGTCTGTCTCTGTTCTTTTTTCTCTTTATAGGTCAAAACATTCCATTCTGGAATCGGTGGCTCCGGCGGCTCACCTTTCAGTCGGCGAAGTATCTTTCTTGCAATTCCATAAAACCCGTTCCGCTTCCATTCCACTTTTATTCTCTGCCTTAGTGTACCCTGTCTTACTTCACCCATATGTTCACTCCTGTTTCTTAAACTCCCATCTATAAGACATCTGCAAAATGCTTCTCTAATTTCTTAAATGTAATCGTTCCCAATCCGCAGATTAAGAAAGTAACGACCCAAAAATAAACGGTCCATCCCCGATGCTCCCAAAACCAAACACGGTTAATAAAAGAATCCCGATATCCGTTTACAATATAATAAACCGGATTCAGCTTAAAAAGCCGCTGCACCCATTCATTTTCAATTCCCATCGTATCCATAGTCCACATAATCGGAGTAAGCCACATCCCAAACTGCAAAAGTACACCAATCAGCTGACTTAAATCCCGAAAAAATACAACTGTAGATGCTGTTATATAAGAAAGCCCCAATACCAGTATTGTAGCCGCAGCCGTATAATAAACTGCCTGCAGCATATAGATATGAGGCGTTAAGCCAAATATAAAAGATAAAATTAATAATAAAAGGACAAAAAAACTGTGTACATAAAATGCAGAAATAATCTTTACAATCGGAAGGACACTAATCTTAAATACAATCTTTTTTACCAAATAGGAAAATTCCATTAAACTATTCGTTGCACTCATCAGTGCATCCTGAAAAAAGAACCACGGCACAATTCCTACCGTCAGCCATAACGAATAGGGAACGTCTCCCGCCGTCTCGGGCGGGGTAGCTTTCATTCCAACTTGAAACACAAATACATAGATTAAAACGGTTACAATAGGCTGTACAAACGCCCAAACCGTGCCCAGATAAGAGGCGGCATACCGTCCTTTAAAGTCTTTATTTGCCAAATCCATAATCAGCATCCGATTTCGCCAGATATCTCTGCACCAGTTGCGTGCCAATAAAATCATTTTTCTTCCTTTTGCTGCCATCCCCACCACCTATGATCCTGTATGATTATACTGTCATACAGGTTCACCTTTCTCAGATACGTTTTAACAAATCCCCGATTTTTCGAATCGGACGTGTAACTTTCCAGCTAGTAGATCCTGTTAAAATATCTACCGTTTGTGCATATTCACCAATTTGAAGATGAGATTCCTGTAACTGTTGCCTAGTACGGTTTGTATCAGCTTTCATCTCATAGAGCTGCCGCTTAATCTGTTCATTCTCTTCTTTTATCTGTGCAATTTCTTGTCTGCACGGTTCGTAAACCTCTTGTATAAAGCGTTCTTTCTCCTCTGCCATCTTTTTTCTATAGTCCACCAATTCCCTTCGAACCGATTCAAAATACTGTGCGATCGCCTTTACTTTAATTGCATCAATCGTAACAAACCGAAATTCTGCAGTGATATGCGAAAACTCGCCCTCTCCGTCCACTACAAAGATCGCATTGGGATCTTCTGTTGTAAAAATATATTTGTCCTCATCCTGATAACAGGCATTGGTATATTGAAGCTTCAGTGCCTTTTTGCCCTGTTCTGTCTGTTGACAAATCGTCTTTAGCTCTAGCATACATGCCCCATTTAACGGATCAATCCGAACGGCTTTGACTCCCTTTGGCACATCCAGCTCGACCTTCTGCATCTCATCATGTACGGCAATCTGCACCGTCTTATTATTTTCCTCGGAGAATCCTTCACCATAGTCAAAGAACACTTGAAAATAATAGGGATACGTTCCTGCATGCAGATAATTTTCCGTCTCCGTTACAAATTCAAAGCCTTTTTTTGCCTCATATACATATTGATACACTTCTCCTAACGGACGAGATTTCCAATAGCTTTCATCGATTCCTGCAACAGAAGCATTGGTAACTGGAATCTCAGTTGTCCCTGCAGGTGCATAAGTAGCAAAACGTTTTGCTACAATAAGTCCGCAGCGTTCCATTGTATGATCCAAACTGTTTTTCGTAAAAAAATGGATATGGGTATTATCCAGCAATCCCGTACTGGTATACTCAAATTCATTGTTTAACAAACTAATGGCAACGGAATTATGTGCCAAATTTGGTACAGAAAGCAAAATAGAGCCATCTTGTTTTAACAGATTTTTTGCCTTTTTTAATAGCTGTTCTGGATCGTGCAGGTGCTCTAATACATCTGCAAACGTAATATAATCAAACCGAACATTCTCATATCTTGTATACCACGAGTAAGTCTCTGCATCATCAATTACAATATCTTCCCCATATTTTGCCGCCTGTTTCCCCGCCTCTTCGTCAATCTCAACCAGATATACCCTGCAGTTCAATGCCTCTTTTAAATAACGAGTCATTCTCCCGTTTGCCGGACCAAATTCTAATACGGCAGACCCCCTTCGAATCTGTCCAATCATTAGAGAAAGAGAATTGGTATTGTTTAAATCTAGGTCAAAGTCATATTTGGATTCGACTATCATATGGAACCTCCTTCGCTCCAATGGTGCTGTAATACCACAACACCTTCTGCAATATAATTCATTTCTACAAAAAACTTTTTAATCTGATTCTTTGCATCAAACGGAATCGTTGCCGTCTGATCAAATAAAATGGAATCAAAATAATAATTGCCGCCTGTCAGATTAAATTTCTCATAGGTTAATTCCATCCGATTCTTTCCCCTCTTCCAAGGAATCGTCTGATTATCCAACAGAGTATTAAGTCCGCATATATAAAGATGATCCATACTGCGAATCGCTACGCCAAGCACGGGATGCACTACATTTTCATCATATACAGTATAAGTAATTTCTAAGCGAATATCCTCTCCATGGCGAATTTTTGTAATTTCTTTCCCTTCTCTGTTAAAGATCCGAATTCCATTTAACTCTGCAACCGCATAAGTAACCTGTGGTACTTCTGTTTTTCGAATCTCTAAGGGTTCTTCTCTTTTTTCTATCTGTTCTTCTAATACAGACTGCTCTTCTTGTTTTTCTTCTGCCTTCTCAGGCTCTTCTAACTGAGTTAATTCCAGATATTCTTGTAAAGGCAGCCCACTTTTTAAAAAGTCTTCGTATTTATCGGTAATCGGATCGGTCTCTCCATCCATTACTAATTCACCTTCATTAATCCAGACAGCCCGTTTACAAAACCGCTTAATCATATTGATATCGTGACTTACAAAGATTACGGTCTTTCCAAGATTCATAAATTCAATAAACTTATCCATACATTTCATCTGAAACCGGGTATCTCCTACTGCCAATGCCTCATCCACAATTAAAATCTGCGGATCAACATGAATGGCAACCGCAAAGGCAAGCCGCATAAACATTCCGCTTGAATATGTCTTAACCGGCTGATAGATATGCTCTCCAATATCGGCAAATTTTACAATATCTTCTATCTTTTTCTCCATCTCTTCCCGTGGAATCCCCATAATCGTACCGTTTAGATAGATATTCTGAATTCCGGTAAAATCCTGGTTAAACCCTGCTCCCAGTTCCAAAAGAGCAGAAATCTTTCCGTCCACCTCTACAATACCGGAGGTCTGCGTCAGCACCCCTGTTAAAATCTTTAACAGCGTAGACTTTCCGCTGCCGTTCTTCCCTACAATTCCGATGGTGTCCCCCTGTTCGATATGAAAAGAAATATCACGGAGTGCATAAAAATCCTTGGAATACTTTTTATGCCGAAGTGAAAACGTCTCTTTAAAGCGATCCTGCGGATGATGATACAATCTGTATATCTTTGTAATATGCTCTAACCGAACCACTGTCTTACCCATAAGCCATCTCCTAGATTTTCTGCGATTCTCTACGACTCTTTATCCTTCTCTGCACTACGCCTTTGACAGGTTAGAAAGTCCGCCCCATTTCTGATCTTTCTCTGAAATAATCAGATCCATTCCGTCTGGAATCGGCCACTCTACCCCAATCTCTGGATCATTCCATGCCAGACCGCCTTCATCATTGGGATGATAAAAATCCGTACATTTATAAGCAAACTCAGCCAAATCGGAAAGCACCAAAAACCCATGTGCAAAATTTTTTGGAATAAAAAACTGTTTTTTATTCTCTGCTGAAAGAATAACCCCAAACCACTTGCCATAAGTTTTAGAACCTGGTCTTAAATCAACTGCAACGTCAAATACCTCTCCGCTTACCACCCGCACCAGCTTATCCTGCGGAAACTGAATCTGAAAGTGCAGTCCTCTCAGCACGCCTTTTTTCGAACAGGACTGATTGTCCTGAACAAAATCCATTGCAATCCCTGCTTCTTTATAATCTTTCTGGTTATAAGTCTCCATAAAATATCCCCGTGCATCACCAAATACTGCAGGTTCAATAATCTTTAATCCTTCAATTATCACTCCGTTTCTAGTGCACTCCGTTACTGTAATCTTTCCCATTTTTTTCTACCTCTATTATGCTTTTTTATAATCCTTTTGCAATCTCTACCAAATACTGCCCATAAGCAGTTTTCATCAAAGGAGCCGCCAATTCTAAAAGCTGTTCCTGATCGATAAATCCTCTCTTATAAGCAATCTCTTCAATACAGGAAATATAGAGTCCCTGCCGCTTCTGAAAAGCTGCAACAAAATCAGAAGCATCCAAAAGTGCATCATGATTCCCTGTATCCAGCCAAGCAAATCCACGTCCCATTGTCTCTACATGAAGTGTCCCCCGCTTGAGATATTCGTTATTTACACTGGTAATTTCAATTTCGCCCCGCTTTGACGGCACTACATTTTGTGCAATCTCTACCACATCATTGTCATAAAAGTAAAGCCCCGGCACAGCAAAGTTTGACTTTGGCTCTTTTGGTTTTTCTTCTATTGAAATTGCCCTTCCCTCCGAGTCAAACTCTACTACTCCGTATTCCCTTGGATCACGCACATAATAGCCAAATATCGTTGCACCTCTCTGGCTCTCTGTCCGCTCCACTACTCTGCGAAGCAAAGCAGAAAAACTCTGTCCATAAAAAATGTTGTCCCCCAATACCAGTGCTACCGCATCTGTCCCGATAAAATTTGCCCCAATTATAAAAGCATCCGCCAGTCCTCTTGGCTCCTTTTGAATCGCATAGTGAAATCTCATTCCTAGCTGTGAACCGTCTCCAAGCAGATCGCAAAATACCGGCAGATCTCTCGGTGTCGAAATAATTAAGATCTCCCGAATCCCTGCTAACATCAATGTGGAAAGCGGATAGTAGATCATAGGTTTATCATAAACTGGCATAATCTGTTTTGAAATTGCTCTTGTCAAAGGATATAATCGGGTTCCAGACCCCCCTGCTAAAATAATTCCCTTCATCTTTCTCCTCCATTCTGCCTATAGGCTTACCTTAACCTTAAAAGCACAACGATCTCCCAATATGGATAAAGATAAAACTTATCCATATCAGGAGATTTGCCTTTTATCCTATTCTGTTTTATCTGTCCTGATACATCTCTTCATAATATTTCTGATAATCGCCGCTGGTTACATTCTTCATCCAATCTTCATTTTCAAAGAACCAGGCAATCGTCTTGCGGATACCATCCTGAAACATTGTTTCAGGATACCAGCCAACTTCTTCTTTAATCTTATCCGGTGCAATCGCATATCGCCTGTCATGCCCTTTTCGATCCTCTACATAGGTAATCAAATCCGTAGTCAGATGTTCTCTCCTTGGATCGTCCTTTGGCAGCATCTCTAATAACGTGTCTAAAATAATATGAATCAATTCAATATTCTGTTTCTCGTTATGTCCGCCGATATTATACCGTTCAAACAACCGTCCCTTCTCCTGTATCAGATCAATTGCCTTTGCATGATCATCTACATAGAGCCAATCCCGCACATACTTTCCGTCTCCATATACCGGCAGCTTCTTCCCCTGCAGTGCATTATTAATCACAAGAGGAATTAACTTTTCCGGGAACTGATAAGGACCATAATTATTGCTGCAGTTTGTAATATTCGCTGGAAAACGATAGGTATCAATATAAGATTTTACCAGCATATCGGAAGACGCCTTGCTTGCCGAATAAGGACTATGCGGATCAATCGGAGTTGTCTCATAAAAATATCCGTCTCCTTCCGGCAAAGCTCCATATACTTCATCTGTAGAGACATGCAGAAATTTCTTATCCTCTTTAAAAGAACCATCCTCTTTTTCCCATGCTTCTTTTGCCGCATTTAACATTACAAGTGTACCCAATACATTGGTCTGTACAAATACTTCTGGATTCTTAATACTTCTGTCCACATGGCTTTCTGCTGCAAAGTGAACCACACGATCAATCTCATTCTCTCGAAATATCCGGCGAATTGCTTCTGCATCACAGATATTTGCCTTTATAAATGTATAATTTGTTCTGTCTTCAATCTCTCTTAAATTCTCTAAATTTCCTGCATAGGTCAAACAATCCACATTAATAATCCGAATAGTATCCCCATACTTTCGAAACATATAGTGAATATAATTAGAACCAATAAATCCGGCACCGCCCGTAACCAAATACGTTCTCATGAAAGACTACCTCCATCTGTCAAATATTCATTTCCTTTTCTTTCCTGCCCATAATCTGTTGTATTATATCAGATATTGTCTACTAATTCAATATATTATTTCAAAAATCTTCCAAAATCCGATTTCTAAAATACTTTTCCTTTGGTACTTTTGTTATACGGTCTGCTCCCTAAGATATTCTGCCAATGCATTCTGCCAATCTGCAGCACAATAATCGGTCGTTAATTTCAGCATATAATTCTCCAATACGGAATATGCCGGACGCTTTACCGGATTTCCATACTCCTCCGTTGTCACTCTTACCACCTGTGTGGTCTTCTTTGCAAGCCTAAAAATCTCTTCTGCAAAATCTGCCCAGCTTGCCACTCCCTCGCAGGTGCCATGAAATACTCCATAGTTTTCCGTCCAGATTAGCTGATCGATTATCTTTGCCAATTCCTTTGCACTTGTCGGACTTCCCAACTGATCCTTTACCACCCGAACGGTTTCTTGTGTCTCTGCAAGCCGCAGCATCGTTCTGACAAAATTCTTTCCATCTCCATAGAGCCACGCTGTCCGAATAATAAAATAATTCTTTGCAAACTGCTGCACAAACTGTTCTCCTGCCAGTTTGGTCTTTCCATACATCCCCTGCGGATCGGGCTTATCAAATTCCGTATAAGGGGTTTTGGCATCTCCGGCAAATACATAATCTGTAGAAATATGAATCAATTTTGCACCTGTCTCTGTTGCTGCAATACTTAAATTTCTAGGACCGACTGCGTTAATCCGATAGGCACTGTCACACTCTGTCTCACAGGCATCTACTCCGGTATGTGCCGCACAGTTTATAATAGCATAAGGCTTGATCTGCCGAACCAAATCCAAGGTCTGACCGATATCTGTAATATCCAAATCTGCCACATCTGTATTGACAATCTCAATTTTGTCCACTCCGCTATACTGTTTATTAATTGCCCGTCCCAACTGCCCATTACATCCCGTCACTAATATCTTTTTCATTTCTCTTATTTTTTCCTTTCTATATCGATCTTATTCTTACCATTTTACCCTTTTATTAATCCACTGACCTGCCGATTCTTATCCAAGAACTTTCCGTATTTTTTCTAACATCTTTGGAACAGATACTGGTTTTATCATATAATCCACTGCCCCTAAACTCATGCAAGAATAAATCGTATCTTTCTCTTTATTTCCAGTTAAAAAAATAATCGGGATTTCCCGCCAAAGAGGATTTTCTTTAATCTTCTGCACCGTTTCAATCCCGTTCATCTCCGGCATCTCCACGTCCATAAAGATTAAATCTGGACGATGTTTTTCCAAAAAAGTCAACGCTTGTTTTCCTGAAACAGCCAAAATAACCTGGTATTCCCCTTCCAACTGCACTTTCATTGTCTTGAGTGCCATACTAAAATCATCTACCACTAATATATGCGGCTTATCCTGCTTCCCTAATGTTCCGCCTTCCGAAACCATTGTAATCAATTCCTCATCCGATGCAGCCGCCTCAGAATTTCCAAGTTCTTCCTTTAACTTAATTAAAAGCTCATCCTTTTGAATTGGCTTTACAATACATCCCTTTGCCCCGGCACTTGTCACCCGAAGCACAGTAATCCTGTCCCGATCCGAAGTAAAATAAAAAAACGGCACCTCTTTTAAATATTCTTTTTTTCGAAGCTCTCGGTGTATCTCCAATTCCATATCTGCCAGCAATACATCTGGAACCAAATATTCCATAAACTCCAAAGCCGCATGACAGCTTCTTACCTGCACAACATCATACAAATCCTTTAGATACAGCCGGACAACCGTTCCTGTCATCTGTTCTTCATCTACAATTAAAACCAGCTTCCGTCCCTTATATTCAAATTTCCCAGCTATCCGTTCTAACTGCCATTTTATAATCTGTCTTAAAAATGCATGCATCTTCTCTGCCAGCTTTTCTGCAGAAAAAGGTCGAATTAAAATCAAAGTAAGCGGTGCCCCAACTAAATCGGCAAGTATGGGATTTTCCTGAGAATCAGTTATAATCAGCAATGGGATCTCACAGATATGAATTTCTTCCATAAAACGTTCGGTATCTGCCACAGAACATGCAGTATCCCAGATTAAAAACGCCGGCTTGTCCTCTAAAAAACGAATGGTTTCCGCCCTTTTAGGAGAAACATCTGAAGCCAAAAATCTCTCTCCTATCATTGCCTGTATCGAATCTTCTTTCTCATCTTCCAAAACCAATACTTTGTATTTTTTCTCTCTCATGCCTTCTCATCCCTTTCTGTTATAAATGATTATCGATTCTTCTCATACGGCAACTGAAGAGAATTCTCCAGTACTCCAATCGCTGCCTCATAATCAATCTGTCCTAGTTTTTCCTTTACCTGTTCTAATGCTTCCTCAATTAAAGACGGAAAAGAAAATTCATTCATTCCATTTAAAATTGTCTCTGCCATATCCAAATCAAAATCATTTAAATAATCAATTATATTAGCTGCAATATCCTGATACTCCTCTTTTTGCATCCACTCCTTATTCACATCTTTTCTATCCCATTCTTCCACTACCTGTTCTAGAGGTTCTTTTCCGCTGTCTTGATGAAGATATTCCTTAATCCCATTTAAAATATCCTGGTACTGTTTTAATAACAGCGGTGCCGTCTCTGTAATATAGGCATGATTCTGTTCTTTCCCTGCAAATTCATGCAATTTTGCCAATTCAGCCAACTCCATCGCCCCAATATTTGCCGCTGCACTTTTTAAAGCATGTGCCTGAATCGTATAATTTTTCATATCTCCTTCTTCTAATGCATGATTTAATTCCTTTAACTTTTTTAAACCATCCTCACAGGTAATCTCCAAAATTTCCCTGTAAAGTTCCTGATTTCCTCCTGTATGCTCCAATCCTACTGTAAGATCAATACCAGCTATCGTTCTCTGTCCTTCGTATTCTTGATTCTTATTGCCAGCCCAACGCTCCTGCTTTCGAATCTTTTCTTTTACCAAATATTTTTTTAACTTCTCATCCAATTTTTTTACATCAATAGGCTTAGAGATATAATCGGCAAAACCATACTGTAAAAACCGTTCCTCTGCACCGGATACCGCATCCGCCGTCAAAGCGAGAATCGGAACTATTTCAAAATATTCTCCTCTTCTGCAGCGAATGGCTCGCAGCGTGTCTACTCCGTCCATCTCCGGCATCATATAATCCATTAAAATCAAATCATACCGTTCGGTCTCTAAAAGTTCTAAGCACTCCTGTCCACTCTGTGCCGTCTGTATCTGCATCTGATAAGGCTGCATCAATCCCTCTGCTACCTTTAGATTGACCGGATTGTCATCCACTACCAAAATCTTTGCCTGAGGTGCCGTAAAGGTCTGATGGAACGCTTCTTCTGTAATATCTTGCATCTGAACCCGATATTCATAATTACAAGGCTGATCGTCATAGATCGCCTGCGGAAGCAAAATAGTAAATCTACTGCCCTCTTTATAGACACTCTCTACTTCAATCCTCCCATTCATCAGCTCCAGCAGATTTCTGGTAATTGCCAATCCAAGCCCCGTTCCTTCAATAGAACGATTTCTTCTGGTATCCACCCGCTGAAAGCTTTGAAACAATTTCTTTTTATTCTCCTCTGTAATTCCAATTCCGGTATCACTTATTACAATATTTAACAAAGCAATCTTCTGTCTTCTCTCCCAAGTAATCTTCAGCTCAATCTGCCCTTCATTTGTATACTTTACAGCATTATTCAAAATATTGGTTAAAATCTGACGCACCTTTGCCTCATCCCCGTAAAGTGTTTCCGGTATCGTCTTATCCACATCTACTTTTAACTGAATTGGTTTCTCGGCAAGACGGATCATTGCGATATTCAATACATCATTTAGAACAGAAGAAACTTGATATGGTTCTTTTACCAATTCCATCCGCTTCGACTCTAACTTAGAAAAATCCAAAATATTATTAATAATTGCTAACAGCGATTTTGCTGCATTGCGTACATTAATAATATTATTCTTAACCTGCGGACTGATATCCTCCCTCAGCACTAACTCCGTCATACCTACAATCGCATTCATCGGAGTCCGTATCTCGTGGGACATATTGGCAAGGAAATCACTTTTTGCCTGATTTGCCCGATCCGCCTCTTCCTTTAACTCTAACAGTCTAGCGAGCTGATTGTGGTTACTGGTAATATCAAAAAAACAATAGACATATCCGCAAATTTCATTTTTATCGAATACTTCCTTCTTTCGAAGCTCATAATAACTGCGGTTAATCAAAAGCTGATTATTGGCAAAAGAAAACTGCTTTTCAATCTCCCACATGGTATTGGTATAATTATAAGACTGAATCTCGGGAAAAAGCCGCTTTGCCTGCTGACTTGCAAATACAAAATGCTGACTTAAATCGGTTATCACATAGCCGTCTGTAGAAGAATCTGCAATACACTCCTGTGAAATTTCTACCATATTAGCAAGACTAAACCTCCTGCAAAATATAAACAATCCAATTTCTACTATAAGAAACGCATATGGGGTAAAATCATAGGAATTGGTAATCCCTGCAATATAAGAAAAATACATAAAATTCGGCAAAAAAAGTATACGAAGTAAAATCTCCGCCTGTTTTCTTTTAATCATATTCTTCCGAATATAGAAGAGATACAGACACACTCCTACCATCAGCCAAAGATGAAACAAAGAATCAATATGCATAATTATTCCAAGCTGCAGTTCAATCCGAGAATAAAGTCCTTCTGTAAGATAACGATATCCAGAAAAATAATAGGTCATATTAGGAAACAGATATAAAAGTACTAAAAAACACATCTTGATTGTGATAATCAGTGAAATAATCCATGGCTTTAACGGATGATTAAAATAATAACCAGCAAACATAGCCGTCATCGTCATAACAAATTCATAGCCGGTAAACTTAACACAAACTCCAATCATCGATACATTCAGGTAATTCGAGGTAATCTCCATCAAATGCCCTCCTGTAATCAATACAATCATCGTTGCCGCCATCTGCATTGTCTTCTGCTCCACAGACGGACGCTGCATCGTAACATAAAGCAGTAATGCAATTGCCCCCACCAATACAAAAATTGCCCCCGCTATAAGAATACCATACATAGGGATCCCTCCTGTCCGGTTTCGTAATCAGACATGCTCCGGCTCCAATGTTCCTAATCCTTCCAATAAGTATGGTTTAATGTCAGCTTTCGAATCATCCGTTTTGAAAGCCACCGGTAATGTTTTCCCAATTGATAGCCAAGCCATTTAAAACCACTATTACTGATAAGTTTCGGAATATAATACCCTTTTTTCGTATTCCATAAATACCGTGCTGTCTTTTTTACCAGTGCTATCCCCTCTTTTTCTGAGGATACTTTAGAAAATACCTCTGGGTGTTCCGCCTGTGATACACCCAGATCAAAGTTCCGTTTTAAATATTGTACTGCTCCATAATTATGGGAATGATATACTTTTGCTGCTGCCACATAGGCAATCTTTTTTCCCTTTTCTAATGCTTTTGCTGCAAACAACATATCCTCATTAAAAATCGCCCGCTCTACAAATCCGCCAAGCTGAAGATAATCCGCTTTTCGATAAACAGCACAAACATCTGAAAAAAAATAAGCACGAATTCCAAGTGTCTCAATATCTGCCTGTTCTCTGATAAAAGAAGCAGCAGGATAATTAAAGCTTCTAGTATAACGTTCGATCGGATTACAGTCCGACTTAGGCAGCTGTCTTGCAAAAGCCGCTGCCACCTCTTTTTTCTGAAACACGTTTAATAGCTGTTCTGTCAACCTGTTATCTGCCGGAACGGCATCCTGTGTCAAAAACATCATATACTCCGCCTTCGACAATTCCGCTGCCATTCTTCTAGTTGCTGCATGATCAAATTCTTCCTTTGCAATATGATATACTTCCACCCTCTCCAACCCAGCCGCAAACTCTGGCCTCCAAAACCGTTCCTCTGTATTAATAAGAATAATCCGATTCGGACGTACCCTTTGTCTGTCTAACCGTTTTAGTACCTTTCGGAACGAAGCGGTAGGACGATATACAGGAATTATGACATCAATCATAACAATTTTCCTTTCCCTTTACTGCTCTTCTGCTATATATCCTTTTCTTCGAATCACATCTATCACTTCTTCTACATACTGCATACACATCTGCTCTGTCTTCGCTTCTACCATCACTCGAACCAACGGCTCTGTCCCGCTCGCCCGAAAAAGAATCCGTCCCTGATTCCCCATCTTCTGCTCTGCTTCTGAAACTGCTGCAAGCACTTCCTTATCTGCAAGCACAGCCTCTTTCTCTAAGACTCTAACATTCTTTAACAGTTTAGGGAAAATCGTAACTGGTGCCGCCAAAGAAGCCAAACTCTGCTTCTGTTCCAACATAGCCTCCATAATCTTTAAAGAGGTCAAAATCCCATCTCCTGTTACTGCATGCTTACTAAAGATAATATGACCGGATTCCTCTCCTCCTAGTCCATATCCATTCAGCCGCATCTTTTCTCCTACATATTTATCCCCTACTGGTGTTTTCTCATAACGAATTCCCGCTTTCTCCAATGCCTGATACAATCCCATATTCGACATAACAGTAGTAACAATCGTATTCAGAGGAAGCTGCCCCTGACTCTTTAGATATTTTCCGCAGATATAAAGAATTAAATCTCCGTCTATCTTATTTCCATGCTCATCTACAGCAAGGCAGCGGTCAGCATCTCCATCATAGGCAAACCCCACATCCAATCCATGTTCTACTACAAATTTCTGAAGTTCTTCAATATGTGTCGAACCGCATCCCAAATTGATATTTGTTCCGTCCGGCTCATTATGAATCACATATGTCTTTGCTCCCAATGCATCAAATACATTCTTTGCAATCGAAGAAGCACTTCCATTCGCACAATCCAACCCAACTTTTTTATCCTTAAACGAACGAGTAGCAATTGAAATTAAATATCCGATATATCGATTTCGTCCGGCTGCATAATCCACCGTTCTTCCAATCTTCTCCCCTGTTGCAAAAGGAATCTCTTCTGTCTCTCCGTCAATATAGGCTTCAATCTTTTCCTCAATCTCTGCTTCTAACTTCTGTCCAAGCCCATTGAGCACTTTAATTCCATTATCATAAAAAGGATTATGACTCGCAGAAATCATAATGCCACAGTCAAATTCTTCACTTCTTACCACATAAGAAACACTAGGAGTCGTTGTAACATGCAGTAAAAATACATCTGCTCCTGATGCAGTAAGTCCAGAAACCAGTGAATATTCAAACATATAGCTGCTTCGTCTGGTATCTTTTCCAATTACAACCCGTGCTTTATGATTCCTTCCGTAATACCAGCCTAAAAAGCGTCCCACTTGATAGGCATGTTCTACTGTCAGATTTACATTCGCTTCCCCACGAAAACCATCTGTTCCAAAATATTTTCCCATATCTGTTAATCCTCTTTCTGCTTAATTTTTTCAATTCTTTCTATTATTTCCTAAACTTCCCATTCGTATGTGGACATTATATCATAAAAGAAGTAAATTTCAAACCCCCTAAAAATCTTATAATTATTTAAATTCACTTTTAAATCTAAAAGGATATACAAAGGAGGGTGGGACGCCAGAGTACAGCATCGCAACGCTGTTCCGCTCTCTGGAAAGCAGAAATTCTAAGACTTCTGAATCTACATACATCCACCCGGACGGACCGGGGTGCAATTCGCCCGTGCAGCGGGCTAAACACACCCCTTTT
>CAJUEI010000038.1 GCA_910585255.1 uncultured Lachnospiraceae bacterium | reverse complement strand
GACTTTACTGTTCCGGTTATCGGAGCCGCTACCTCTATCTTCTGTACCAATTTTTTTTCAGAAACTTCTGGTTTTTTCTCCTCTGTCCGAACTGAATTTTCCGGTGCAGCATCTTCAAACCCCAATAGTAAAGTTAAAACAAATGATGCAATAAACGATACCAAAATCATAATAATTCCAAACAGCAGATTCGTAAATCCTTTTTCTCCGATAAATGCCGGAATTGCCATAATAGAATTCTGGGCAATATACAGCGATACCTGTAAGATTCCTCCTACTATTCCTCCAATACCGGCTGCAATGGATGCCGCAATTACCGGACGTTTTAATTTTAAAGTAACACCGTACAGTGCCGGTTCCGTTATTCCCATAACAGCAGAAACCCCAGAAGCACTTGCCAGCTGCTTCATATTTTTATCTTTTGACTTATAAGCAACGGCTAGAGTTGCACCTGCCTGTGCCAGATTGGAGCAGACCTGAGGAACGAATACAATGGTATCAAATCCTCCTGTTGCAATAGCATTTAAACCGATTGGCGTCAATGCATGGTGCATACCAGTCATAACAATAAACGGGAAAGTAGCCGCCAATGCACCTACAATTAAAAATCCTAATTTATTCGATAAGAAATCAATAATTTCTGCCAACACATTTCCGATAATTCCTCCCAAAGGACCTACTACAATCAGGGCAATCGGTGCACTAATCAGCATAACCAAAGTAGGGTTTAAAATTAATTTTGTCATCTTAGGCGTTACTCTGTCAACCCAAATTTCAATATAGTGCATAATCCACACCATAAGAATAACGGGAATTACAGAATAAGAATAGGAAAATTTTGTAACCGGCAGTGCAAACAACGTAATCGGCAGTTCAGAAGCCACCATCGCTACAAAATTCGGATGTAAAAACAGTCCCGCCGCAAACAGTGCCAAAGATTGATTTACTCTAAAAATCTTTGCTGCATTTGCCGCAATTAAAAACGGCATAAAGTAAAATACTACGTCACCTACAAAATTGATAACCTGATATGTACTGCTAGAATCCTCTACCAGATGAAACGTTGTCAGCAGCGTCAATACCACCTTAATCATACCAGCGGCTGTCAATGCTGGAATCATCGGTGTCATACATCCCGTAATCGAGTCTACCACTGTAGAAAGAACCCCATTGCTCTGCTTCGTACTCTCTCCCGCACTATCTTCAGAAGGGACTCCCTTTTCAATCAGTGCCTTATACACAGCATCTACTTCATTTCCCACAATTACCTGAAATTGGTCGTTGTACCAATTAACACCGGAAACCTCTGCCAGCTTTAAAATGGCATCTTCCTTCATCTTTCCCTTACTCTTCACATAAAAGCGAAGTCTTGTCATGCAATGGAACACCTGAATAATATTGTCCTTTCCGCCCATTGCAGCAATCATTTTGTCTGCTATCTGACCATAATCTTTCTTCATAGCAGTTCCTCCTTTTTCTTTTATTTATTTTTGAGGTCTTGCCTGAACAGACAGTATTCACTGCTTCAGTAACAATCCAATCTCTTTTATTGAATTCGTTTTATACAAAATCTTATTACATTCTTCTTTTCTAAATTCCCTTCTCCTGAGCTCCTTCCATCCGCTTATGATCCTCTGTCACTTTTTGTATATGAATAATCAAATACAGCATCTCTTCTTCTGTCATCTGATACTGATACTCTTCCTCCATCATCAGATAAATTAGCTTTACACATCCATATGCTTCTTTATACTGCTCTCTAATAATCTGATATAAGCTGGTATCTTCATCATACTGCAGCTCCTTATGCAAAAACCGATGGGCAAAATATTTTAAATGTGTTAAAAACCTCTGATAATATAAATTGTCCTCCAAAAAAACAAGCGGTGCATAATATTTCGATACCACATTTAAAATCTTCTTCACAATATCCGAGATTTCTCCAATTTCCTTTCCGCTTCCGTCCTGTGCATTTACAAAATGCAGGGCAAGAAACCCAGCTTCATCAATAGAAAACTCCCGCCCAAACCGTTTTTTCATCTCCTCTAACATCTGAATTCCAATCTCATATTCCTGCCTGTATAGCTGCTTAATATCCAACAGCAGCATATTTCTTATTACAATTCCTTTCTCTAATCTCTGAATTGTCCCATAGATATGATCACTTAACGAAAAATAAATACTTTCACTCAATTCCAGTTTATACTGCTTCTTTACCCAAGCCACAAAATTTTCGACAAAATCAAAATATTCCTCCGGTATTGAAGTTAGATAGGTCTGCATCTGCTTACTCTTTTGAGGCGTTTCTGCAATAAAAATTTTTTCAATTTTACTCTGTTCAACCTCCTGTCCCCGCCTTTTCTGAAAGGCAATTCCACATCCTTTTACAATAATCTCCTGTCCTGCATCATCCTTCGACAGGATCAGATTATTATTTAAAATTTTTAATATCAGCATATTCTCCCTCATTTCATTTACTCAGTTGAATGATACAATTTCACCAGAATGAAAAATCGAATAGGAAAGATTCCTTCCCTTGCCTGTGTACATAAAAAAGACCATATAATATCTTACTCTCCACTAAGATACTACACGGTCTTGCCTGACGATAAAAAATTTTATTCCAGTAACAATCCCTATATTTTTTCTGTATTATAACAAAAATATACTACCCTGTCCATTCACTATTATAACAAAAAAACATACTATTTTTATTCAACTTTCACAATTTTTAATCCCGAAAATAAAGATCTCGTGTATAAACTTTCTCTTTTACATCATCCAATTCCTTACAAAACCGATTTGCCACAATCACATCCGAAATCCTTTTAAACTCCTCCAACTCTCGAATCACACGAGAATGAAAAAATTCCTCCTCCTTTAAAACCGGCTCATAGACCACCACTTCGACTCCCTTTGCCTTAATCCTCTTCATAACCCCTTGTACCGAAGACTGTCGAAAATTATCGGAATTCGACTTCATCGTCAGCCGATAAATACCAACTACCCTTGGCTTTTTCTCCAAAATCCGTTCTGCAATAAAATCCTTCCGTGTCCGATTCGCCTCTACAATCGCCCCAATAATATTGTTGGGCACATGGTCATAGTTTGCCAAAAGCTGCTTTGTATCCTTAGGAAGACAATACCCCCCATATCCAAAGGAAGGATTATTATAAAAATCTCCAATCCGCGGATCTAACCCAACTCCTTCAATAATCTGCCGAGTACTAAGCCCCCTCATCTCAGCATAAGTATCCAATTCATTAAAATAAGCTACCCGAAGTGCCAAATACGTATTGGCAAATAATTTTATCGCCTCTGCTTCCGTTAAGTTCGTAAAAAGAGTAGGAATCTCTGTTTTCACCGCTCCTTCCCGAAGCAAAGAAACAAAAATCTCCGCTTTCTCCTTAAGCCTCTTATCCTCCAAAGCAACTCCCACAATAATGCGGGAGGGATAAAGATTATCATACAAAGCCCGTCCCTCCCGAAGAAATTCGGGAGAAAACAAGATATTCTCCGTCTGATATTTTTCTCTTACTGAAACACAGTACCCCACCGGCACAGTAGACTTAATCACCATAACCGCCTCCGGTGCAAACCGAAGCACCCGCTCAATCACCTTCTCTACAGAAGAGGTATCAAAATAATTCTTAACCGGATCATAATTGGTAGGGGTCGCAATCACAATAAATTCCGCACCGCAGTAAGCCTCCTTTTCCTCTTCCGTCACATGCAAATCCAGATCCCGATTAAGCAGATAATCCTCTATCTCTGCATCCAAAATCGGTGACTTTTTATTTCGAATCATCTCCGCCTTTTCCGGCAAAATATCATAGGCATAAACGGTATGATGCTGTGCCAGCAAAACGGCAATAGACAGCCCCACATACCCCATACCAGCTACTGCTACTTTTCTCTTTCTATTCTCCATCCTGTTCCTCCACATTTAAATAAGTCAGCAAACCTTTTGCAATTCCCTCTGCCATAACCTTCTGCATCTCCGCCTGATTCATACAGCGATCCTCCTCTTCATTCGACAAATACCCCAGCTTCAGTGTTACTGCAGGAACCTTACACCAATTTAAAGCGGTATCCTTTTCACTAATATCCACACTATTCTTTTGAATCGCATCCACTGCATCCGTATAAGCCGTCAGCACAAATCCCGCAAGCTCCTTACTCTTATCATCTCCTTCTTTTGCCGCATAATTCACATATGCACCCCTTCTCTCTAAATTTTCCGAACAATTGATATACATCTGAAGAAATGCATCTGCCTCTATCTGATTTGCCAAACTGCCCCTCTCTGCATTACTGATCGAAACCTCCATCTTTCGTCTTGTCTGCACCACCAAAACCCCATACTTCTCCAACTCCTGCTCCAACTCCAATGCTACTGCCAAAGTAATCTCATATTCCTTTCCCCCCGTAAAACGACCGACCGCCCCTTCTCTCATTCGCTCTGTCATCACATCCGATTCCGGCCTGACAGGCTCTTTCTCTAAATCGGCGTCCTGCTGTCCTCCGGCATCAATCACAACTACTCTAGAAGGAAGAACCCCACTTTCCGGCATCCTGCCAATACAATCACTCCAGACATACCCAGAAATATTTTTTTCCTTAATTTGCACCAAAGAATAAGGACTTCCCTCTTCCATCAATAAAACCTTCTCTCCGTTTAACAATTTTGTCTTTGGCTCTGCTGTCTGGTTTACCGAAATATCTTCCGATTCAAAAACAGGCAAGGTCTTTACCAGCACGATTCGTTCCTTTTTCTGTTCTTCCAAAAGTGCTTTCCTCTGTTCCTCTTCTTTCCTTCTCTCTTCCGCTTCAGCAGCATCTTTTTTCGCCTGCTCTACCCGAACCACAAGTTCCTGATCCAGCCTCTTTTGCTCCATACAGCTTCTGCTAAAAAATAAAACAGCCAATATCCATGTAATTATTAAAACAGAATAGCCAACCACTTTTCCGTTTATTTTCATCTCTTTTGATCCCTTTCCAATCCAGTAATTCTACAGTAATCTATAATATATTACAAATAAACCAACTCCACAATATCCCAAGGAGGACGCCGGAGAGTACGATCTCCATGCTGTTCCGCTCTCCGAAAAGCAGAAGCTCTAAGACTTCTGAAGATAGGTATATCCGACCGGACGGACCGGGGTGCAATTCGCCCGTGCAGCGGGCTAAACACACCCCTTTTTCGGGCACAAGTGCCCGAAAATCCTACAGATCGACAGAAGTCTAAGAGCTTCTAGCTTTCCTCCGAAGTCACAGCATGGAGATCGTACTCTCCGGCTATATATTCTCCCCATATACTTATTTTTTCTGCCAATCTACTTTTTTCCAAATAGTCTATTCTTTTACAAAATAATCTGCTCTTTTGCAAAATAATCTGCTTTTCTCCAAAGCAACTAGATCTATAGTTCCATTTTTAATTCTAAACTGCCGGAAAATAAAAAACAGATCTTGAGGCAGGAAAAAAACAGCTAGAGTGGGAAAACGATATCTTTCTGCTGTGACTTCGGAGGAAAGTTAGAACGTCTTATGCCTCTGTCGATTCACTAGGATTTTTGCCATTCTCGAATGGCAAAAAAGGGGTGTGTTTAGCCCGCTGCACGGGCGAATTGCACCCCGGTCCGTCCGGCTGCATATGCGTAAATTCAGAGGCATTAGACTTTCTTACTTTCCAGAGAGCGGAACAGCAGAAAGATATCGTTTTCCCACTCTAGCGTCCGGCAAGGAATCTCCTTCCTCAGCATCTCCATCACTAATACCCGATAAAAAACATCCTCCCCTAATTCCCCTATCTTATTTTCCCCGATAAACTTCTGCTCCCAGCGAATTCTTCAAGCTCAAATCTTCCCGAAGCAAGGTAAAACAGATCACTCCGCAAAATACCCCTCGGACAAAAAAAGGTTCCACCCCCATCTGATTCATCCCTATCTCCATACATAACCCAGCTAATACACTTCCCGCCGCAGCACTTCGAATCACAGACAATGTATCTAAAAACCGCTCACAAATAACTACCTTCTGCAGCCCTATTAGTCCCCCTAAAATAATCAAAAATCCAATCCGCATCCCCGCATAGAGAACTTTCTTCTGCTCTCCCTCCCGATAATCGATCAAATTCCTCTGTACGATTTCATTTTTCCCAGCCTGCACCATAGCTGCCTCTAAATCGGCAATATCCTCTACTGAGACAAAAACTCCTCCAGCCTGCTCTGCAATAAAGGACATTAACTGCTCGTCTGCATCTAACAATCCCACTGTACTAATCGAAACCCCTTTCTGCACAAATCCATCCAATACTGCAGCAAGTTCCCCATAAGAATCGATATCCGTTGCCGCTCCGTCACTCAGCAAAATTACATGTCCCTTTCGCTTTCTCAAATCCAATGTTCCGTTTTCTAAATCCTCCAGTACTTTCTGCAGTGCTCTTTTAATCGCTGTCATTCCCTGATTTTCTCCTCGATTATAATCCGCACCTTCTGTCTGATCCCCCAGCTTCCGAACCAGCTCTGTTGAATCGGAAAAGAGATAAACTGCATAGGAAAAGGAATCCGCTTTTTCTTTTAATACATTTTCTATTGCTTCAAACCGCAGTCCTTTTGGATCACTTCCGTCCATCGATCCGGAATTATCAATTACAAACAGATAAGTATCATACTGCTTTACCTGCCCCTGAAACTGCATCTCATAGATCCACTCAAATCCTATTGTAAGAACCAGCATAGCAGCCAAAGTCCCCAGCCACTGTTTTATCGAAACTTTTTTAAATGTGCGGTTATAAACCAATTTACTAAGCAGCCATATAGCAAAACCGACAAATAAAAATAACCCCATCAGATAGCTGGTTACAATTACCAGGTCTGAAACGTTCTGTTTTAGTTTTTGATATAATACTTCTGCTGCTATTGCATACAACACCCCTGCTAAAATACTGCCAATTAACATTTTACCCGAATACGTTCCCTTTTCCATATCCTACCTCTTTTATTTCTGCGATTTTCTTTTGAAGCTTTCCCATACTGCACCTACTGTAGCGATAAAAATATAGATTCCCATTATTACCGCTCCCACTGCTGTCTTTCGATAAAAAGGTTCTTCCTGCAAGAGAGGAAAATTATTCCAGAAAAATACTGCTGCTCCTGTAGAAAGAAGAAGCAGAAGTTCAAATAAGAAAAGTTTTGCCAATCTAGACTTTATCGTAATTCCGATTCCAGCCAAATATGTTCCGATTCCTCCGCTGTTTTTTATCTTTACTATCCATACTGCCGTAAAACCAACTGCAAATGCGATACTGATTCCCAGTACAACGTTATCTGGAATTTCGCTATATTGTTTTAGACACAGCAGAAAAAAAAGAAGAGAGAAAAATGGCAGATAGCCGACTGCCGCTTTATGAAAACTAAAACAATATCGCTCCTGTTCTTCTAATTTCTGTTTCTGACTGGCACTTTTTGCTGTAAAATACCGCTCATAATGCCGCAGTCCCCGTCTGGCAGCCGGTGTAATATCCTGCCGTTTTCTCCACGTTTTCTGCTCTACTGTATCGATAATCGCCTCTGCAAAAATTTTCTTAAATTTCCGGTTTTTTAAAACATTAGAATCCTTGATTAAATCTTCTATCTGTTCTACATGAAATATTTTATGATATCCTTGTCTTTCTGCTGCTTTTGCCCACTCTGCAGCGTCAAATCCCGGGGTTTTTAACTGATAATAACATAATAAGGACAGATCAAACCCATTTTTTAGACTTCGTTTTTCTAGATTATCGTTTTGCAGAACTTCCTGCAGAATCTCTTTTACTGCAATTTCTGATGTGATCTCATCTGTCAGAAAAAATCGAATCAGCATATCATTTCCTGTCTCGATACTTTCGTATACTTTTATTAGCTGTTTTACGGTTCTTGCCATCTCACAGCTGCTTTCCTGTGACTTTAAAGATACCAGTTTATTTAAGCTGCAGCTTTTATAGTTTTCAATTTCTTTTGGAGAAAACCAGCTTAGCGAAAATCGCTTCCAAAATAAATAATCGGTAAATAACAAATATTTCTGTGCATACTCTTTATTGACTTCTGCAATCCGCTTAGCTACTTTATCTGCTTTCTTCCGCACTTCCCATAAATCTGTAAAATTTTCTGTATGGTTGATCTCTTTTTCTGTTGTCTTTTGCAGCAGCAGATCAAATGTTGGATCCTCTTCAAAGGAATCCCTATTTTCTTCTAGATAGTCAAAAATATCAGTCAACTGATCTAATAATTGGGGCATCAGCGTTTTTTCATAATAGCTGTTATAATACTCTTTATCCAGTTTTGCAATTGCTTCCATTAAGGTCTGATGCTGTTTTTTATCTTCTTGGTAAAGCTGAAATAATTGTTCCTGTCCTGTCTGCTTCTCTGCTGTAAGGATTTGTCTGGCATAAAAGAGCCCCCAAGCTTTTTGTAAAGACGGATTACTGCGGTTCTTTATCTGATTTTTTATCCGATGCAGCATTTTGGTATCTTCTATTATCTGCCCGCTTTGATTGGCAGCATCTAACAACTCCGTTAGATATTCCTCCGCTGCTTTGCTTTGCTTTTGCTGTGAATTGATAAAGGAACAGAGTAGACCAATTACCCGATCTGGGGCAATCTGCCTGCCTGTAAGATATTTTTGATTTGCCTGGTATCCATGCTCAATCTGTTCACAGTGAATTTCTCTGCGTGGCATTAAAAAAGCCTGATCGACAAACTCTGCAATTCCCTGCCATAACCTCTGCCTTTGATCTTCTCTCTCTAATGCATAGAGCTGCAGAAACTGATATTGCTGCAGTCTGTCACTCTCACAAAATGATGTCATAGTATCCAGATCAAAATAGTTGTTCCCCTCTGCCTGATCGGAAAAATACAGCATGGTCTTGCCGCCTTTATAAGAAAAAAAAGTGGCTTTTGCTCTGAGGTGATATGGCAGCCCCGATAGGATAAGATTGACAATCTCTAAACAGATCGACTGATATTCTTCTAGCGGACAGCTGACTTTGATACAGAGTGGATCGGCATATCCTTCTAATGCACAGGTTGCCCCTAGCAGCAGCCGCTGATATTCTTCTGTATATAGTTGATATTTTTTTCTTAATAGCTGGTTGTCCATCTTTTGATAGGGCAGTTTTTGTACAACCGGATATGCCTTTATAGAGGCATCATAATTCTTCTGAAATGTCTGGTCAGTTACTCCTAACAGCATCTCAGGATTTTGGCAAAGAATATAGTTGTCTTCTAAAGAAAACGAATAACCATGTACAAAGGCAACTCCTCTTGCATCTGCTGCTTCTGCTTTACTGACGGCATAGTTAATATGCAGATAAAATAAAAAACGGTCATGGGCAAACAGACCTATCGCACTTTTAGGCATAGAAAAACGATTTACAAGTTCGACCAGATTTCCCGATATCCCACGAAATCCTTCGATTGCAATTCGGGACATCTCTTCGGAGGGTGCTACTATCGACCATCCGGCACCCTCTCCCTGTCCGCCTCTTCTGGTATAGCCTGCCTGATATAAATTCATCCCAATCCCTCCTTATCGATGCCATCTAGACGGCGATGAATGTCGATCCGATTCTGCCTTTCGGACTTCCTGAATCATATTCATTTTAAGCAGCAGCCAATAGAGTGCTTCTTCAATTCGAACCGTTTTCGGCAGCAGATCCATCTGATATCGGGTTGTATCATCGGTCTTTGCTATTACCGTAGGAGAAGCATTTAAAGCAGAAAACGCAAAATAAGCATGTTCCGGGAAAAAATTGCTTAAAAACTGATCTAACAGTCTGCCTCTCTCTGTTCGCTGTTTTAACAAAGTGCGGACTTCTGCATCAATATTCAGCCAATCGTCATAGGGAAATCCATAGCCATTATAGCTGTTATAATCAATATCCTGAAAAATATTAGAATTTTCATCTACATATTTACAGGAGTGCAGCAGATCGCTTTTCGATAGAGCAATCGCCAATGGGACTTCACACTCTCCGCCATAGTAATCTGCAGCTGCAAATGCCTGATACATTGCCTGTGCCACTTGATCGGGCTGATAGGCTTCCTCTGTCTCTGCTTCCTCTTCCTGACTCAAAAATAATAAGTCAGAAAACTGCTTGGGATCGATGACCATAATCATACCATCCGCATTTTTTATAAATGGACCATATTTATTCATCTGATCTGGATTGACACAATTTTCACCTGCAATATCATAGAATACAAGAGTTGCTCTCTCTCCTGTCCGATTGTTCTTTACATGGATTGGAATCGGTTTCGTCAATGCATCGGCGGCATTGCCTATCGGAAGTTCTTTCCCTTTCTGAACCATATGTGCCCGAACAAACTCATCCGCTTCTGGACACATACCCGCTACTGTCATATCTACCTGAAATAAAAATTCCCGAATCTTTTTTAGCATCTGAGACAAATAGATCGTCTTTCCAGAACTGGTAATTCCAACAACAGCAATAAATTTCACTGGGTATTTGCCATATTCAAACGGCAGTCGATTGTGACAATACGGACAGATCCGAACAGTAGAGGAACCGCCCTCTGTGTCCACTACTTCATTAATAAATCCCTCCACATCTGTCCGAAAAATAAATTCTGCTCTGCCATGGAATTTTGCATTGGTTAAATATCGATCATCAAATGAAGAAATCACTGGATATTTTTCATATTCATCTTCTGGCTTACTTCCAGGATAACGATTCCAAAACGTTTCGTATAACTCATCTGTAATCATCAGATAAGGAGATTTTTTTTCTCTTTCTTCTATTGAAAATGTATCCAAATCCTGCTGTGTATATACGGTCATTGCCCGAAAGGCTACTTCATCTGGTCGAATCCTGCAAAAACAATAGGGACATGAAAATTCTGTCTGATTTCTTTTCATTCCATTTCGCTTTATTGCTTTTTTTGTATCTTTTTTACGTGTTTCCGGTTTATTAGTGCCGAACAAACGTTTCAATTTTTCCACCTCACACTTTATAATAGTTTTTATACTGCTCTGCAGCTTTTATCATAAGAACAGAATTTTTGGGAATGGGAATCCATAGTTCTCTATTTAAGCAAGACTTAGGAATCGGATAAGTGGTTCGAATTCCTTCTATCTGATACTCCAATGCTCCGTCTATATAATCTTTTATCTGCGGAATTCGAAGGATACACCATTTTTCTTTAGAAAACAGTTTGGATTTATAGCTGATCTCTGGTGTAATCTTGATCGGAACAAATCTTGTGCTGCTCTCTAAATCCTTCTCCCGATACAGATAAAAAACAGCTTCTTCTTTCTGATATTCTCCAGCCAGAACACGAACACCGTAGGGAAGCCCTCGTTTCATCTCACTGCTTAAAATAGAGCAGGACAGATGGATCAATTCCTTTTCTTTATATAGGAATATTTTTACTCTGCCGTCCTTCGTTGTATACAGCCGATTGCCTTCTTTCTGTATTAGAAACCGATCCTCTTCATAATTCTCATCCAATTCCTGCACCACTTTTTCTAACTCAAACGGCTTTCCCAGATCATATAAAAATACTAAAAAATGAGTTCCCTTTTTATAATTCCACTTTAATGTAATTTCCCCATTTCCTACTTTTAATGAATAATCAATAATCGGATACTCTTTACTGTATTCTTTTATTTTCACTTTTTTGTTCCTTTTTCTAGTCTAATTTTGTAATTTCGTAAATTTCAATCTGT
Organism: uncultured Lachnospiraceae bacterium; assembly: GCA_910585255.1. Classification (GTDB taxonomy): domain Bacteria; phylum Bacillota; class Clostridia; order Lachnospirales; family Lachnospiraceae; genus MGBC114844. The sequence goes on along the minus strand of CAJUEI010000038.1, from coordinate 10,465 downwards.
TCCATACAATCCGAACGATTGAGATAAAATAACATAAAATCTCGTCCATTTCCCTCTTGTTTTGCCAATTGCTTAGCATAATTTGCCCGTCCGTGAATTAGATAAAAGCAGCTTATCTTCCGCAGCGAATCCGTTAAACTTCGGAATCGAATACTTCCAGACAACGTTTTCTGCAGTTTGGTTGCAACATAAATCTGTTTATGATTATCCGCCATATTGTTCATACGAAAATCTAATTCTTTTTCAAAATCATAGTGAAAGATTTCCTGATTGATTAAATCTAAAAATATCTTCCAAACGGCGTCTAAGAATTCTTCCTCTTTCAGCCTGATATCAAACACATGGAGAAGATTTTTCCTAAAAGACTCTATCATTCGATACTGTTCTACATATTGTCTTACCTCATTGGCATAAAGTTTTTCAATCGAAAGGTTTTCATCCCCTGTTACGATTCTCTCGTCTTGTATCTCTTTTTCACAGTACAAATATCGCTCTTTATATGCTTTTGCCTGAACCAGTATCCGATCCCATTCCTCTGAAAGAACCTGTTTTATCTTTTTATAAAAACTCTGTTTGCTCTGATATAAAGCCGATTTATAAAGTTTTTCCGTAAAATCCGCCTTTCCGTAAATTCCTTCCGAACAAAGTTCTTTTTGTAAAAGCTGTCTATAATACTCTCTTTTGGGCAGCAGACTTTCCAATTCAAAAATAGAAAATGCCTGGTGCAGCAGATCCTGTATTCTTTCCCGAACCCTGCTGACCTCTTCCTCTTTCTCCCAAAACTCCTCTACCAGCCGAAGGTACTTTCTTTGTACCAATAGCGTCCAGGCTCCCATGGTGCACTGATCTGCTGCTTCTGCAGAAATCGGTTCCATCTTCTGCAGTTTTTGCAGTTCCCGTTCCGAACGAAACGGCAAATAAAGTAAATGTTCCTGCAAAGGCAGATAAGGCAGTATCTTCTCCTGAAAAATCTGCTCCGCTAAGTCAAATTGTGTATCTGTAATTCCCAACCGCTTTTGTATCTCCTGATCGGAAAGTTCCGAAAAAGCCTCTTGTCTCTGTTGTTCATACATTTCCCGCAATAGGGTTTGAAGTGAGACAGCCGCAATCTCATCTGTCGGTTTTATAACCAATGCATAAGCAGCCGTTTTTATTCCATTGTAGAGTTTGCTAGTATACCGTCCTTCACTGTCCCGGCTCCCGCTCAATAAAATAATATCCGCAGCCAACCGGTAATTCTGCCAAATTTTACTCTTTCCCAATATAGAGCCGGAAGTTAGATAGTTACCCAGCAGATAAACCGTTCCAAAGGAATTGCCGGTGTTTATCTCTTCTGTCTGCTTTCTATATTCCGACCAGATATCCTTTAAAAAATTTTCTGCCGAATACTCCCTTTTTCTGCCTGGATTCTGATCCAACATAAAAAAAAGTGTCTTCCGGTTCTCTGCCTGCAGATTGTTCTGTATGGTCAAATAGAGCTGCCAATAGGTCTGCAGCTCCTGCTCTGTACTGTCTAAGACAAACTCCATCTTAATGGAAGATTTTTCTCGAAATACCCGCTCATCTAACTGCAGCATCTCTACCACAGCCTTACAAATCCTGTCATTTGGAGAACCCTCTGCCGGCTTCCACTCTACCTCTCCCTGTTTTGTCCCTGTTAAAACACTGCAGCTCCAATTATGGTTTTCCCTTACAATACTGATATACTGCAGGAAACGAGAATTATTCCAGTTGTCATCTAGCGTCCTTTTTATCCATTCCATATAAGGTTTAGACTGCTCCCCCAGAAAGATAATAACCGTAGGAAACCGTGCTACATTCCCTCCTACTTCTCTGCTCTGATTTTGATTTAACTGTTCGATGCACCCTTCTAGCAGTTCTTTCCCGTTATGAAATATTCTCTGTTCCTGATGCTCCATCTCATCCCACCCTTACTTCTAACGTGTCAGCCGAAAAATTTCCAAATTTTTCATAAACTTCTGATAAAATTCCTCCAGTTCCGAATGAATCGGATCCGACTCGTCATGGAAATTCATATACTGCAGAATTCTCTTCTCCATATTCGCCCCTAACCGCTCTAACGTCTCCTTTACCTCTAAGCAGTCCTCCTGATCCATTCGCTCTCTGGCGGTATTGACAATCTGTTTTTTCTTCTCTGCGTCCAGATTCTGAAATGTAAGAAATGCCTGATAAGCTCCGGTATCTCCCAAAGGCATGGCATTGTTTTGAAGTTCAATTGTTTTTTGTATTCCAAATTCATTATAGGTGTAAGTAATGGTATTTCCATAATAGAATACCCCGGTAAAAATCGCATTAAAAAAGTTCTTCTGCTCTTCGTTCTGTGCCATTCCCTCTTTCTTTAATGTCTCTAATTCCTCTACTATCGTTAAAATGGTATTCTGCTTCTGACATTCTTTATGTAAAAGCTGATTTAATACCGGAGACTCTAAATAAAAATCTAACATTACCTGCCGTTCGCTTCCCTCGTTAGACTTTAAGCTTTCAATTCGTACCGCTTGTCTCTCTCCCTCTTCCCGTCTCTGAATTTCTTCCTGTAATTTCGAAAGCTGCAGATTGAGCTGTTTCATATCTGTCTTTTTCTTACTTTTATATTCTTCTATTACTGCCTGATACTTCTGCCCATCAAATTCTTCTGTTACTTGAATCTCCCAATTTCCAAGAGAATCCTTTTTTACAATTCCAAGCTGCTCTGCCCGCTCAAACTCGGCAAGTAAGGCTTTATTTTTATTCTCAATCCGCTCTATTGGCAATCCAATCTTAAAGCTTGCCGGAATCGGAGAAGGCAGCCACTCATTCCAATTTAACGCTCCCCTCTCAAAAAGATGTCTGCCGGGTTCTTTGTCTTTTTCATATTTTTCCTGAAGCTCTAGAATTCCCTGATAGGCATACATCGGCAGTCCGCTGTAAAACCGCATCATAGAAATTTTATCGGTAATACAGGATTCTCTTACAGAAAACTCCGTCTGCTTACCGGCATAAAAATTTGCCGCCATCTTAATCTCTGCCGAATCGTATGGTACCGTCAACGTACTGTTCATTCCTACTGCATTGTGGTACATAGAATTTTTCCAAAACAGCGGAGTCGAATCCACCCCTAATTTATTCATAATAATTTCTTCTTCAATCCGCTGTGCCAGCAGCGTAATATTCTCTACAGCAAACTTTTCTTTTAAATAATCTGTAATTGTCTTTTGTGTTGCATTCCGAAAGGCTTTTAAAATAAAATCAGAAATTAACCTGGTTACTTCATTTTCATCTTCATTTACCCACTTTGCACAATTTTCTAACATCATAGACATCCAATCGTACAATGTCTGCTGTAAATCTAAATTTTTTACTTCCGCATCCAAACTCTTCTGTACATCCAATACTGACAGGATCTTCCAGTTATAAGGATTTGATGTGCGGACTCCCTCTGTTAAGACCACTCCGTTTTTCTGAAATGTCTTCTGCAGCGTGTCCAACACCGAACTTAAAATATAGAAAAAGTTATTGTTAAGTTGAATTAGCTGCTGCTTATATCCCTGCAGTACGGTATTCATGGTCTGTAAAACTTCTACCCGGCTGTGATGCACATATAAATTATTCAATGCATTTCGATAGTCATTTAATCTTCCCCGCTGATTGACAAGATTGGAATTTTTCATCCGCTCCAATGCATCGTCATACTCTCTGTTTAGTAAATCGGTCTGCCTTAATTCCGCTGCCAAACTTTCTTGATTCTTTGCAATATATCCGTCTACTGCATGAACCAAATTAGGATTTTGTGTTCCATATAACAGCCGCTGTGCAAAGAAAGGACCATATTCTGTCTGTGTGACATACTGTTCACACAACCCCTTATAAGTCCGTCCCAATAAAGAGGTACTGTTTTCTGGAACACTGCCCTCCATCTTACTTTCCAAAAAGGCCTTACTATTCTTTACCAATTCTCCTTTATTTTCCGCCAGATAGCGATCTGCCAGTTCAACAAACCGTGCATTTCCATGCTTTTTAAATGACTTTGCATCCATTTCCTCTGGAAAATCCGGCTGTCTTAGACATCCCTTTGTAAGTGCCGAGCGAATATTTTCATATTTTAATTGATTGACCTGCAAAAAGCGATCTCTCTCTGTTTCATCCGGCACCTTCTCATACAGATCCGAATACGCCTCAAATAACTGATATCCCAAATAAGTTGCTATTTCCGACAGAGGCATCTCTGCTACGGAAGCCCCCAAAATATTATAGTCTACATTTGCCCCATGCTGCAGTTTTATCCCGCTTCGGATTCGATTGAGATTTGAAATATGCCCCTCCAGCGTAATTCCGCTTACGTCTGTCTCTACATCAGCAGGCACCTGTACCTTTGCCAAAAAACTAATAATAAAGTCTGTTACCACTCCCATAGCATAATTATAACCGTCATGCAGAGTCTTTCCCTTTTCATCTGTAGTGGAAATTAAATAGCATAAATCTACCGGTTGCTGAAAGTCTTCTATCTTTTTAAAACCATAATTCATCTTAAAACTGTCTTTATTTCTGCTAAAGTTCATACAGTAATCTAATTCCTGCAAAGCGGCAAACCCGTTTACCTTTACATAGTTTGAGATCAGATGATCGGCATTAATAGCAGGCACCGATAAATTGACATCCGGCAGAAAAAAGTAACCGCATACACTGGTCTCCGGCTTTCCTATCTCCCTTAAAGCCTGTCTTACCAAGTAGCAGATATCCAAAAAAATTCCGCTGCCGGTTCCGCCTGAAAGACCGCTGCAGATATGTACCGTTAATTTTCCGCTAGAGCCGATCAAAGAATTCTGCATAGCCGCCATAATTCGGGCATAGACCTTTTCTGCCTGATCCACCAATAAAAAACGTCCCACCTGCCGAATTCCTCCGGCACCATAATTCGCATCCCGAATCGAAATATGCTCATAATCGAGCCAGTCTAACTCCCGCCGATTCTTTAATACCTCTTTTGCTTCAAACGTTGCTTTAATTGATTTATTGGCTATCGAAAAAAATTCCGTATTTTCATCTATATCTGAAATCTTCCCATTAAATGCCTTTACCTTATTCTCGTCCGAGTCAATAATCAAATATTGAATATCACTATATTTAGGAATAACGGCATTGACATCATCCGGTTTTAACTGCTTATATACCTCTTTTTTTAATTTAATTACAGCATCTGCTCCCGTACCTCCCAATCCAAGTACCACGGTTGCCCCCGGCTGCCGTTCAGATTGTTTTCCATGATCGATCACTCCGCCTCCGGCATCAATTAATAACGATCCATAAGTAGCCATATCTGCTCGCCCCTTTGTATTATATTTTTTCTCTAATAGATTCGATTATCCGAAATATAAGTTACTTCCATTCCTCTTCCAAAATCACTGTCTGCACTAATCTCCACTGCTACATTATCCTCAAGTACAATTTTTTTATTCTTTTTATCCAAATCGGCATCCGTATAATAACCTTCTTTTGAAATAAAATAGATACACCGATTTTCTTCTCCTGCAATAAAATATGTACTCTTCTTATCAATTCCTATCTTCTCTCCAACCGTCCAGTAATCCCGCAGATACATCTTTCCCTTTTTTCCCTGTACGGTTTTAGGCGTCATCCGTTCCTCTTCTGTATAAAAAGTAATCATAATCCGTCCCTGAATTAATCTATGTTTCTTCTTCTGTCCAAAAAGAATTCCTATTAAAATCAATCCAAATAAAACCAAGACAGCCACTAAAACCGGCAAAAGAGAAATAATCTCTATTACCACTTCTGCCTCTGAAGAGATTCCCTGGCTATTTGCTGCAGTTATATAAAGTTTACCACCTTTACCAGCTTTCTTCAATTGAATCTTCAAATTTTCTCCGTCAATCCAAACCGCATCACTGCCAAAATCAGACTCTCCTATCGAGTATTGTAATCCATCTCCTCCTCCGCCTGAACAAATACTGCCCAAATCAACGGTCTGTTCTGTCCTGCCAAACGGAAGCCGATATTTCTTTAATCGAATCGGATTTTCCTTCCATACCGGCACCAGATCCGATGCACTTAAATGGGAAACAGCCGACTTTACTACCATATTGTCAATTTCACAATAAGCATAAATATCATACTCTGCATCCTGAGGCACTTGAAAATCATACATTCCCAAAAGATTCTTGATCTCCATCACTTCATCCGTTGTCTTGCCTGTTGCTGTATCAGTCAGTACCAAATGAAGCGGATAGTCCTGATAAATCGTATCGTCCTCTACGGCATTGCCAAAATCCAATAGCTGTGCCGTAATTAAAATATCCTGTCCCTCTAAACAGTATAAATTTCCGCCGTTTACCTCTGTCTCTACAGATAAATTTGCGTTATATACCATCTCAATCGTTACGTTGTCACCCGGAACCCCTCTTACCACCAGCTTCCATTCTCCATATGCAGGATTCTGAATTTTAAACACAGAAAACGTCTTTGCCGAAATCTTCATTGCATCCATTTCCTCTGTTGTATAAGCAATCCCATTTGGCTGCGTCAGTCGATAACTGGTATTGGGATTCAGTGTGCTGATAATAATATTCGCTTCTTCTACCCCGATTCTTGGAATCTGAAAATAAATCTCTGCTTCTCCGCTTGCAGGAATTACAACATCCCCTATCGTAATGGTATCGGTCGAATAAATAATATCATAAAACTGATTAAACACCTTTTTTAAATCTTCTAAATTTTTTATCTCTTCCGAGGTACCCCCGGTCGCTTCCGAAATTTCCTGCAATTCTGCAGGATCTGCAGTACCGTCTACATTTAGACAAACCGAATAGACCCGATATCCATTCTGTCTGGCGATATCAATCGCATTTCTTTTGCTGGCAATAGAAGCCTGATATGCCGAGTCCGATACCAAATCCGTATTGCCGTCTGACAAAAGAATAACTACAGAAGGCAGATTCGGATTCCCTTGTGTCTGAAGCATCTCCACAGCCGTTTCAATCGCCTTGCCAATATCGGTATCTCCAATGCTGCTTACACTTCTTACTTTTCTGGAGAAGCTATTCTTAGCACTGATCCCGTTAATCTCAGAGAGATCTACTTTTAAAATAATCTCTGTATCAAATACAACCGCTCCCATATAGTTTCCACTGTCTGTCGCTAGTCCCATAAATAGATCCATAGCATCATACCGAAATCCTTCTCTGTCCGTTCCTATCATCGAACCGCTTTCGTCCATTACAAATACTACATTCATCCGATTAGCATTCTGTGCATCTGCTGCCTTTGCTGCAATCCAATTGACAGTTACTGCTAAAAATAACACGATTGTTACAACAAACCAAGATAACCTGTTCTTTTGTTTCATACTATTTTCCTCTTTTCGTTTCTAATTTTCATTCTCCACCTCTTGCAGTAACTCTTGTTCCCGAACTGCCCTAGCTTTGTCCAAATGCTGGTCCCTAAGCTGCAGTCCGATTATCAATACCAACACACTTATCATAATCAAAAGGGAATCACACAACAGGACTGTTGTTTTAGAAAATTTTTTTGTTACCAGACAAAACCAGAATAAAAATAGAAAAAACAGCAGGATACCCATTATAACAAATATCATTGTCAGCATCAACCCAATTACCCCCTTATTGTCGTTATAATTGCCTATAGTTTACGTGATTCTACAATATTTGTCAAGTTTTTTCAGGCTCTTTGCAGAGCAGCAAAAAACCTGCTGCTTATAAAAATGTCCCTATTTACAGTCATTCATTTCCGTAAATATGTCCACCCCAAAGCAGCAGATTTGTCTTATCTATATCCCATTTTTATTTTGCAGAGTCCGTAAACAACATCTTTACTCGCTCAACCTCTTCCTCTGTAGCCTTCTGAGCCGGCTGATAATACTGTTTTGCTCTGGCAATTTGATAAAGTTCTTCCTGAGAAGTCTCGCACTGATTCCGAATCTGCTTTAGCATCTGCTTTAATTCCATATTTTCTGTCTGAGGAATCATCTCCCCATATTTTTCTAAATTTGCATTCATTCCTTCCAATGCATCCACAACCATAACTCTCTCTTCCATCTTCTCTTCCTCCTTTACAGAAAACGCATCAACTGCTGTTTTGTCTCAGTAGCGGACTGTGCTGCCTTCTCAAAAAACTGCTTTACATTCTGATCCGTAGCCTGGCTTGCATACTCTGTCATCTTACAATTTGATGTCTCATACCCCATAATCAAATGTCTTAAATTCTGAAGATCCAATTCTGATAAATTTGACATAAAAAAATCCTCCTTTCGAATCTACCTGATTTACTTCTGCAAATCTCAGTATATACAAAAAGAAGGATTTTATACCCCAAATCTTTATTCCTTAACTACCTTTACAGTCTCTCATACAGTTCTTCATATTTCCGTGCTGAGGTATTCCAAGAAAAGTCCATTGCCATTCCCCGATCAATCAGCTTATTCCACTCCCTCCGCCGATTATAATAGACATCTTTTGCATAATTAATGACTCCCAGCATCTCATGTGCATTATAATTTGCAAAGGAGAACCCGGTTCCTGTACTTTCAAACTCATTATAAGGTTCTACCGTATCCTTTAATCCGCCGGTTTCCCGAACAATCGGCACCGTTCCATAGCGAAGACTCATCAGCTGGCTAAGCCCGCAAGGCTCAAATAAAGAAGGCATTAAAAATGCATCACAAGCCGCATAAATCTTATGAGATAACGGCTCCGAATAATAAATATTAGCAGAAACCCGGTTCTGGTACTTCCAGTCATAGTGCCGGAACAGATTTTCATACTTTGCCTCTCCGGTTCCAAGTACAACTAACTGTGTCCCTTCTGTACAAATCTCTTCCATTACACACTCTACCAAATCCAGTCCCTTTTGATCAGTCAGCCGAGAAACCATACCAATCATAAACTTCTTATCATCCTCTTCCAATCCCAATTCCTGCTGCAGGGCATGTTTATTCTTTACCTTTTCCTTACGGAATGTCCGTGCATCATACTGCTTTACCAGATAAGGATCCGTAGCCGGATTATAGTCTTCATAGTCAATTCCATTTACAATACCAAATAGCTGATTCTGCTTTGCCCGCATCAGTCCGTCTAATCCCTCTCCATAAAAGCTGGTCTTAATCTCCTCTGCATAAGTAGAACTTACCGTTGTCACTAAATCGGCATAAACAATTCCGCCTTTTAACAGATTGGCATCCTTATAGGATTCCAATTTATCCGGTGTAAAATAATAAGCAGGAAGTCCTGAAAAATCTTTAATCGTCTTAATATCCCATACTCCCTGAAACTTCAGATTATGAATCGTCATAATCGATTTCATGTCTCGGAAAAATTCCCCGTCATGGAATTTATCTTTTAAATATACCGGAATCAAGCCAGTCTGCCAGTCATGACAGTGAATAATATCCGGTCGGAAATCAATTACCGGAAGACAGGACAACACTGCACGGGAAAAGAAAGTAAACTTCTCAATATCCCACTTTGTATCACCATAAGGCTTATCCCCATTAAAATAATATTCATTGTCAATAAAATAAAACGTTACCCCTTCATACTGCATCTCAAAAACACCAACATACTGACGTCTCCAGCCCAAATCCATATAGAAATGTGTTCTGTAATTCATCTTTTCTTTCCATTCCCACTTGATACAGGCATACTTTGGAATAATCACTCTTACATCATAATTCTCCTTATTAAAGCACTTTGGCAAAGAACCGACTACATCTGCCAAACCGCCTGTCTTAATAAATGGAACTGCCTCTGACGCCGCAAATAAAACCCTCTTCATGTACCTATCCTCCTGACACTTCTCCACCCCAGGTATTCGGTTCGCCGCTAAGTGGGATGGATTTTTTCTTTCTATCAAACTATGACTGGTATAATTATAGCATAGCTTGTCAATAATGTCTACAAAGGAATTGAATTACATCATTCGATATTTCAGACGAATTTTATCAGAAATCAAAGCAATAAATTCCGAGTTGGTTGGTTTTCCTTTTCCGTTATTTACAGTATATCCAAATAAACTATCAATTGTATCTATATTCCCCCTTGTCCAGGCAACCTCAATGGCATGACGAATCGCACGCTCCACACGGCTTGCCGTAGTTTTATGCTTTTTTGCTATCGTAGGGTAAAGAATCTTTGTAATGGAATTCATCATCTCCAGATCATTGACAGACATCATAATCGCATCCCGCAGATACTGATATCCCTTAATATGTGCCGGAACACCGACATCATGAATAATTTCTGTTACATCATTCTCTAAATTCTTCTCTGCTGGCTGAATATCCCTTTCACTGCTCGGCTGTTTTGCTGCCGCTTTCTCTATCGTTCCTCTCTTTCCCCCTAACCTCTTTATCCGATTCAAAATCACATCATGATCAAACGGCTTCCTAATATAATAATTTGCACCCAATCCAAATGCATCTTCCGTAATCCCCTCCTGA
>CAJUEI010000037.1 GCA_910585255.1 uncultured Lachnospiraceae bacterium | reverse complement strand
CAGCGTTGTCATACCACTTCCTCCCTCCGGCTGTTTTTTCCACAATATAGATAATAAATAATATTTTTTTTAGAAAATTATGGTTATAGCAGAGAGGGGGAAAGGGAGAGAAGTATTTTTGATTAAAATGCAGGGTAGAAATAAAAAACCTGCATTTTTTGTTTTTAAAAAAAGAACAATTTAGAAACAATTAGTAAAAATTAGAGAAATAATTTTAAAAAAAATATTTTTTATTATAGATTATGGAGTATTTGATTGGAAGAATTGTTTTTAATAAGGGAATAAATATTAGTAGATTAGCTTTATTGTTTGAATATTATTTTGAAAATATAGAATTATTTTATTATCTGACAATAAATGAGAAAAAAGTGATTTACAGAATAAGAAAAATAGTGTATGATTAATTCGATGATTTAAACTATCAAGGAAGCAGCATAGGATTATGAGGAAGTAGCGGAGCGGATTCCGAATTTCCTTTGACGGAAGCAAATAATAAGAGTTGGTTGGAAAGAAAGGGATGAGGGTAATGAGCCGGAAGAGTTCAGAAGGGTTTCAGGCACAGGGATTATATGATCCACGGTTTGAACATGATAATTGCGGAATTGGTGCTGTTGTAAATATTAAGGGGATTAAAACACATCAGACTGTAGAAAATGCGTTGAAGATTGTCGAGAATTTAGAGCATCGTGCCGGGAAGGATGCAGAAGGGAAGACGGGAGATGGTGTGGGGATTATGCTTCAGATTTCACATCGGTTTTTTTCTAGGGCGATGAAAGCACAGGGAATTGAGATTGGGAATGAGAGAGAGTATGGAATAGGGATGTTTTTCTTTTCTCAGGATGAGCTTGCCAGAAATCAGGCGAAAAAGATGTTTGAGATTATTGTTCAAAAGGAAGGACTGGAGTTTTTAGGGTGGAGAGAAGTGCCGATTCATCCCTCTATTCTTGGAAAAAAGGCAGTGGATTGTATGCCTTGTATTATGCAGGGATTTGTAAAAAAGCCAAAGACACTGGAGAAGGGACTGGCGTTTGATCGGAAGCTTTATGTTGTTCGGAGAGTGTTTGAACAGAGTAACGATAATACCTATGTAGTTTCGCTTTCTAGCAGGACGATTGTTTATAAGGGAATGTTTTTGGTAAAGGAGTTGCGGCAGTTTTTTTCTGATCTGCAGTCGCCGGATTATGAGTCGGCAATCGCTACGGTACATTCTCGGTTTAGTACGAATACAAATCCTAGCTGGCAGCGGGCACATCCCTATCGGTTTATTGTGCATAACGGAGAAATTAATACGATTCGGGGAAATGCAGATAAGATGCTTGGGCGGGAAGAAAATATGGACAGTTCCTTTTTAAAAGATGAAATGACCAAGATTCTTCCTATCATTAACGCAGAGGGATCGGATTCGGCTATGCTGGATAATGCATTGGAATTTATGGTAATGAGCGGGATGGAACTGCCGCTTGCTGTTATGATTACAATTCCAGAGCCTTGGAGTAATAATAAGGCAATGCCACAGAAGAAAAAGGATTTTTATCAGTATTATGCTACTATGATGGAGCCTTGGGACGGACCCGCTTCGATTTTATTTACGGATGGGGATCAGATGGGGGCAGTGTTAGATCGGAATGGGCTTCGTCCTTCTCGGTATTATATTACGGATGATGATTATATGATTCTTTCTTCTGAGGTGGGAGCTTTGGAATTAGATCCAAGCAGGATTGTCCGAAAGGATCGGCTGCGTCCCGGAAAGATGTTATTAGTAGATACTGTCTTGGGGAAAGTGATTAATGATGAGGAATTAAAAGAACGTTATGCTTCAAAGCAGCCCTATGGAGAGTGGCTGGATAATAATTTGGTGGAATTAAAAAATCTAAAGATTCCGAATAAGCGGGTGCAGGAGTACAGCAAAGAAGAGCGGGCAAAACTGCAGCGGGCATTTGGCTATACGTATGAGCAGTATCGGACAATGATTTTGCCGATGGCACTAAATGGAGCAGAAGCGGTTTCGGCTATGGGAGTGGACAGTCCGCTTGCGGTACTGTCTAAGCAGCATCAGCCGTTGTTTAATTATTTTAAGCAGTTATTTGCACAGGTGACCAATCCTCCGATTGATGCAATTCGGGAGGAGATTGTAACTTCTACTTCGGTCTATATTGGGCAGGAAGGGAATCTTTTAGAGGAGAAACCGGAAAACTGTAAGATTTTAAAGGTGGAGAATCCGATTCTTACCAATACCGATCTGATGAAAATTAAAAATATGAAGGTAGAAGGCTTTAAGGTTGAGGAGATACCGATTGTCTACTATAAAAATACCTCTTTGGAGCGGGCGATTGATCATATCTATTTGGAAGTGGATCGGGCACATCGGGACGGTGCTAATATTATTGTGCTTTCGGATCGGGGAGTGGATGAAAATCATGTGCCGATTCCTTCTCTTTTGGCGGTATCTGCTGTGCATCAATATTTGGTTCGGACGAAAAAGAGAACCAGTATAGCAATTATTTTGGAGAGCGGAGAGCCTAGAGAAGTGCATCATTTTGCTACATTGCTTGGATATGGGGCTTGTGCGATTAATCCTTATCTGGCACAGGAATCGATTCAATATTTAATTGAAAGTCATATGTTGGATAAAGATTATTATGCAGCAGTAGATGACTATAATAGTGCCGTTTTGCATGGAATTATTAAGATTGCTTCTAAGATGGGAATTTCTACCATTCAGTCCTATCAGGGTTCTCAGATTTTTGAGGCGATTGGAATTCATTCGGATGTGATTCAGAAGTATTTTACCGGGACGGTCAGCCGGGTGGAGGGAATTGGATTAAAAGAGATAGCGGCTGATGTAGATGCCCTTCACTCTGCTGCCTTTGATCCGCTTGGGCTGCATGTGGATACGACATTGGAGAGTGTAGGAAGTCATAAACTGCGTGCTAATAAGGAAGAACATCTGTATAATCCGCTGACAATTCATCTTTTGCAGCAGGCGGCACAGACCGGAAATTATGAGATTTTTAAACAGTATACGCAGGCATTGACAGAGGAGACAAAAGCGGGAACGCTGCGGAGTCTGCTGCGGTTTCGCTATCCGTCTAAAGGTGTTCCGATTGAAGAAGTAGAGAGTGTGGATTCAATTGTAAAGCGGTTTAAGACCGGAGCGATGTCTTATGGATCGATTTCACAGGAGGCACATGAGACGCTGGCGATTGCGATGAATCGTCTGCAGGGCAAGTCGAACAGCGGAGAAGGAGGAGAGAGTTTAGAGCGGTTAGAAGGAAATACGGCAGAGTATAATAGATGTTCCGCTATTAAACAAGTAGCTTCTGGACGCTTTGGAGTAACTTCGAGGTATTTGGTAAGTGCACAGGAGATTCAGATTAAGATGGCACAGGGGGCAAAACCCGGTGAGGGCGGACAGCTTCCGGCGAAGAAGGTATATCCATGGGTGGCGAAAACCCGTCATTCTACACCGGGAGTGGGATTGATTTCACCGCCTCCGCACCACGATATCTATTCGATAGAAGATTTGGCACAGTTGATCTATGACTGTAAAAATGCCAATACTCATGCCAGGATTTCGGTAAAATTGGTTTCTGAGGCAGGAGTGGGTACAGTAGCGGCAGGAGTGGCAAAAGCGGGGGCACAGGTCATCTTGGTGTCTGGCTATGACGGAGGAACCGGAGCAGCTCCTAGAAATTCGATTTATAATGCAGGGCTTCCTTGGGAACTTGGACTGGCAGAGACACACCAGACTTTGATTTTAAACGGGCTGCGGGATAAGGTGATTTTGGAGACAGACGGAAAGTTAATGACTGGGCGGGATGTAGTGATTGCGGCAATGCTTGGGGCAGAAGAGTTTGGATTTGCTACGGCTCCTTTGGTAACAATGGGGTGTGTGATGATGCGGGTCTGCAATTTGGATACCTGTCCGGTGGGGATTGCAACACAAAATCCTGAACTTCGGAAGCGGTTTCGGGGGAAGCCGGAGTATGTGATGAATTTTATGAAATTTATTGCTCAGGAGTTAAGAGAATATATGGCGAAATTGGGGATTCGTACCATAGATGAACTGGTGGGAAGAAGTGATTTATTAGAGATTGATGATTCCGATAAACGCAGAGGGGCACATTTGATCGATCTGTCAAGGGTGATACAGAATCCTTTTGCCGAAGAAAAAATTGCACCTTATCAAAAGAAAAATATATTTGACTTTGAACTGGAAAAGACACTGGATGAGAGAGTATTATTAAAGAAAATGAAGTCGGCACTGGAAAACGGACAGAAGAGGAGTATAGAGTTAGATGTCAGCAATGTAGATCGGGCATTTGGAACGATATTTGGTTCGGAGATTACCAGACGATTCGGGGATACCCTTTTAGAGGATACATTTACCGTAAAGTGTAAAGGAAGCGGCGGTCAGAGTTTTGGGGCGTTTATTCCAAAGGGGCTGACCTTGGAACTGGTTGGGGACAGTAACGATTATTTTGGTAAAGGACTTTCTGGAGGAAAACTTGTGGTATATCCTCCTACCGGGGTAAAATTTAAGGCAGAGGAGAATATTATTATCGGAAATGTCGCACTTTATGGTGCAACCAGCGGAAAGGCATTTATTAATGGAGTTGCAGGAGAACGGTTCTGTGTCCGCAATTCCGGGGCAACGGCTGTAGTAGAAGGAGTCGGCGATCATGGATGTGAGTATATGACAGGAGGACGTGTAGTTGTGCTTGGAGCAACCGGAAAGAATTTTGCAGCCGGTATGAGCGGAGGAATTGCCTATGTGTTAGATGAACGGATGGATCTGTATACCCGTTTAAATAAAGAGATGGTTTCTTTGGAGACACTGACTTCCAAATATGATGTATTGGAATTAAAAGAAATGATTGAGGAACATGTGTCCTATACTAATTCAGAAAAGGGAAAGGAAATTTTAACTCATTTTGGGGCATATCTGCCGAAATTTAAGAAAGTGCTGCCTCATGACTATAAGAGGATGATGAATACGATTGTACAGATGGAAGAAAAGGGATTGAGCAGTGAGCAGGCACAGATTGAAGCATTTTATGCCAATACCAGAAAGTAGGAGGGACGAAGCTATGGGTAAGCCAACAGGATTTTTAGAATATCAGAGAGAAACCAGCGAAGAAGTTTCTCCAAAAGAGCGAGTATTACATTTTCAGGAATTTCATATTCCTCTGTCAAAGGAAAAGCAGCAGGTGCAGGCGGCACGCTGTATGGACTGCGGAGTGCCGTTCTGCCAGTCAGGAATGTTAATTGGAGGAATGGCGTCCGGCTGCCCTCTGAATAATTTAATACCAGAGTGGAATGATCTGCTCTATACCGGAAATTATGAACAGGCGTTTCATCGGTTAAAGAAGACCAATAATTTCCCGGAGTTTACCAGCCGGGTCTGTCCGGCACTCTGTGAAGCGGCATGTACTTGTAATCTAAATGGAGATCCGGTTGCTACCAAAGAAAATGAACGAACCATTATTGAGTATGCTTATCAAAAGGGATATGCCAAAGCAGAGGTGCCGGCGGTTCGTACTGGCAAGCGGATTGCTGTGATTGGTTCTGGTCCTGCAGGGTTAGCCTGTGCCGATCAATTAAACCAAAGAGGACATTCGGTAACAGTTTTTGAGCGGGAGGATCGAATTGGCGGGCTTTTGATGTATGGGATTCCAAATATGAAGTTAGAAAAGCATGTGATTGATCGAAAAGTGGAGCTGATGAAAGCAGAGGGAATTGAATTTATTACCGGGGTAAATGTCGGTGTGGAGTTAAAGGCGGCAAAGATTTTAAAGGAGTATGACTGTGCCGTGCTTGCATGTGGGGCTTCCAAGCCAAGAGATATAAAAGTACCTGGAAGAGAAGCAGCGGGGATTGTTTTTGCGGTGGATTTTCTAAAGGCTACGACTCAGAGTCTGCTGCGGTCGAATCTGGCAGATGGACAGTATATTTCGGCAAAAGGAAAGAAAGTATTAGTAATCGGCGGAGGGGATACCGGAAATGACTGTGTGGGAACTGCAATTCGGCATGGATGTGCAAAGATTATGCAGTTAGAGATGATGCCAAAGCCTCCTGCTGTACGGACGGCGGATAATCCTTGGCCGGAGTGGGCGAAGGTGCTTAAGACGGATTATGGACAGGAGGAAGCGATTGCTCTATTTGGAAGAGATCCCAGGGTCTATCAGACTACGGTAAAAGAATTTAAAATGGATGAAAAGGGACGTCTTAAAAAGGCGGTTCTGGTAAAATTGGAAGCAAAGGCAGAGGAGAAAACCGGGCGGATAACAATGGTTCCAGTAGAGGGAAGCGAGTATGAAGTGGAGACGGATTTAGTATTGATTGCAGCAGGATTTTTAGGGGCACAGGAGTATGTGGCGAAGGCTTTTGGAGTGGAACTAAATGGACGAGGAAATGTAAAGACACAGGAAGGAGAATATCAAACCAATATAGGGAAGGTGTTTGCGGCAGGTGATATGCATCGAGGGCAGTCTCTTGTGGTGTGGGCGATACGGGAAGGACGAGAGGCGGCAAGGGAAGTGGATCGGAGCTTGATGGGATATACCAATCTTTAGGGAATGATGAAAAGAGCAGTTTTGGAAAAAAGAATACATGTATTTGAAACTTTTTCAATATGATTATAGGGAAGATTATTTTTAGAAGAGGTTTTATCACATGGAGGAAAGGATAGAGAATGATTGTAGTTTTGCCGGAGTAAGACCGATTATGGTAGATTTGCCTTATCCGCCGCTTCAGGTAAGTGAGCGGAATCAGGCTTATGCAAATCTGCTTAGTATTGATTACTGTGGTGCAGTGTCTGAGATGTCGGCGATTACGCAGTATATTAATAATGAGAATCGATTGTCCGGTGAAAAGTGCAAGACTGCTGTAACGATTTTGGGAATTGCAATGGCGGAGATGATGCATTTACAGAAACTGGGGGAGATGATTGGTTTATTAGGGGGGAAGATCGATTTCGTAGCTAGGCATCGGAATGGCAGGAGTCGGATGTGGACGCCGGAATTCCTGACGATTCCAGAGCAGGAAAAGCGGATGATAGAAGCGGATATCGAGGCGGAACGGGCAGCGATAAATCAGTATCGGGTGCATATTAATATGATTCAGGATGAATTTGTAAATGAGGTGCTGGAAAGGATTATTTTGGATGAAGAGTATCATATTATGATTTTGCAGGCGTTGTTAAAGGAATAGGGAGGTTGAGAAAGTTGGATCAAAGTGGTGATGGAAGCTGCTTTGGTCTGATTTTATTTTTAGGGTGAGAGGGGTTAGAATGAAGGGGATGCTAGAATGATTAGGGTGGAGGGGACGCTAGAATAGTTGGAATGGAGGGGACGCTAGAGTGGGGAAACCATTTCTTGCTGCTGTTCCGCTCTTCGAAAAGTAAGAAAGTCTAATGCCTCTGAAGAAAGGTTTGTTTAACCGGACGGACCGGGGGGCAATTCGCCTGTGCAGCAGGCTAAACGCCCCCCTTTTTTTGCCATTCGAGAATGGCAAAAAATCCTAGGTATCGACAGAGGCATAAGACTTTCTAACTTTCCTCCGAAGTCACAGCAGCAAGAAATGGTTTCCCCACTCTGGCTGTTTTTATTCTGGCGTTGGGTTTGGTTGATTTGGCTGAAAAATTCTCTATTTTTATGTCTTTGGATTTGTGATATAATGGGAGAATCGGGAGAAAAGGCAGTTTGTTTTTTATAATGGGTGGTATAGAGCATAGAAAGGAGAAGGGTGTGATGGATGGACAGACAGAATTGATAAAGTACCCAAGAACACCGCATTTGGAAGGTTCACGACTGCAGCCTGGTGATGAGGATCTTTCTCAGGTGCAGTTTTCTGAGATAGCTGGAAGACATCTGGCGGTGGAGGAAAAGTGTGATGGGGCGAATTCAGCGATTTCTTTTGATGCAGAGGGAAATATTTTTTTTCAGAGCCGGGGACACTATTTAACCGGAGGGTATCGGGAGCGGCATTTTAATCTGTTAAAACAGTGGGGGAATGTACATAGGGATTGTTTTTTTCGGGTATTGGGCAGCCGGTATATTATGTATGGAGAATGGATGTATGCAAAACATTCGGTTTATTATGATAAACTGCCGCATTATTTTTTGGAGTTTGATATTCTTGACAGGGAAAACGGATGCTTTTTGGATACTCCTTCCCGCAGGAAATTAACGGAACAAATGCCGGTGGTGTCGGTTCCGGTTTTGTATCAGGGAGCATTTTCTTCGAAAGAAAAATTATTGGGGTTGTTGGGGGAGTCTCATTATATTAGTTTCAGGCATATGGAGCGGATGAGAGAATATTGTGAGCAAAATGGATTGGATGCAGAGCGGCAGTGTATGGAGACGGATGCTTCTGTTCAGATGGAGGGATTATATATTAAGGTAGAAGAGGGAGGCTGTGTAACAGGGCGTTTTAAGTATGTCAGACCGTCTTTTGTACAGTGTATGATTGATTCTGGAACGCATTGGCTGGATCGGCCGATTATTCCGAATTTGCTTGCAGTTCCAACAGAACAGATATTTTTAGAATGATAGGATAGGATAACATGAATGGTTTATGGGAACGATGGAAGGCTTGTTTTCCTGCTGAGCCGGAGTGGAAAGTGGATTGGGATTCGATAGCGGAAACGGGGCAGTTTATTTGGATAACAGCAATGCAGCAGACACAGCAGAATCCGGTTTGGCATGGAGAAGGGGATGTGTGGACACATACACAGATGGTATGTGAAGGATTGGTTTGTATGCCGCTGTTTCGAAGGCTGCCTGTCAGGCAGCAGCAGGAATTATTTTTGGCGGCATTGCTGCATGATATTGGAAAGGTTCGCTGTACTCGTATGGAAGCCGGAGAGTGGACTTCACCGAATCATGCTGTGATAGGTTCTAGAATGGCACGGGAATGGCTTTGGAAACAATGGGGGTTAAGCGGTTCGGAAGAAGCACGTATATTTCGGGAAACGGTGTGCTGGTTAATTCGTTATCATGCAGTACCTCCTCATATTTTAACACAGAAAAATCCTGAACGGAGATTAATTCAAATTGCGGCAAATGGAGAATTGGCGGAGGATTTTTCGCTGGAACTGCTCTGTTTGCTTTCAGCGGCGGATGTACTTGGAAGAATAACGGATCGGAAACAGGAATCTTTAGAGACGGTAGAACTTTGTGCTGAGACGGCAAAGGATGCAGGATGTCTGAAAAAGCCGCTTTTTTTTGTAGCAGAGGCTTCGAAGTATGCTTATCTGTCTGGAAGGACGGCACAGCCGGAATTGGAATGGTATGATGATACTTGGGGAGAGGTTATTTTACTTTCCGGGCTGCCTGGGACGGGGAAAGATACTTGGATTCAAAATAATGGAGGGGAATATCCGGTAGTTTCCTTGGATGAAATTCGAAAGCAGATGCATATTTCTCCAAAAGAAGCACAGGGAGCCGTAATTTCGCAGGCAAAAGAACAGGCAATGCAGTATCTTCGAAAAAAACAGCCGTTTATATGGAATGGGACAAATCTGACAGGAAGGATTCGGGAAAAGCAGATACGATTGTTTGAAGGATATCATGCTTCTGTTCGGGTGGTTTTTTTAGAAACCGGGTGGGAAGAAGGGCTCCGAAGAAATCGGCAGAGAGTACGAGAGGTGCCGGAGCAGGTGATTGCTGATATGCTGCAGAGTTTGGTACTTCCAGAACGAGGAGAAGCTCGGTCTGTGGAATGGTATTGTGTATAATGAATTTTATTTTTATAATTTAACCTCATCAAGGAAGTCCCCCGCTTCTAAGCCGCCAAGGCGAAAGCGGTGGGTTGGGACTTCCTTGTTTCAGTGGGAGTGCAGACTCCCACTGAAAAGCTGCGATAGCAGCTATGAGGTTATGAGCAAGTAGCGAAGCGGATTGCGAATATCCGATTTGACTAATAGAAATCAGAATAGAAGTTAAAAAATATAAAATATTTGTATTATAAAAATATATTTGGAATGGGATAAGATAAAAATATAGTATAAAAAAATAGGTATTTTAAAGCAGAAAAGAGGATAGATTTTTCTATGTTTTTTCTAAAAATTATGTTATAATATAAAATATAATTATAATAAAAGGAATGTAGAAATGCAGATTAGACGTCAAAGGAAATTCGGAATCCGCTTTGCTACTTCCTTATAATCCTATGCTGCTACCGCAGCTTGTCAGATGGGGCTTTTCCCTCACCTGACACAAGGAAGTCCCTCAACTCATCGCTTTTGCCTTCACGGCTTAGAAGCGGGGGACTTCCTTGATAGGTTAAAATAAAAGAACTATAGATCAATAAAAAAGTTTGATTATATTTTGAAGTTTATGTTATTGGTAAGATGGGTAAAAAGTTTGTATAACAGAAAATAATGATAGGAGAGACAGAAGATGGATACAGCGATGATTTTTGCAATACTTGGAATTGCGGAGACAAAGGAAGAGGAACAGATTCGGCAGGCATATCGCACGAAATTAACGGAGAATAATCCAGAAGATGATCCAGAAGGGTTTCGCAGACTGAGGGATGCCTATGAACAGGCACTTGCTTATGCAAGAGAAACGGAAGCGGAGGAAGAAACAGAGGAGGAAGAAGATACTACTCCGGTAGGGCAGTGGATGGGAAAGGTAAAAGAGGTTTATTTTTCACTGTCGAAGAGATTGGATACGGAAAATTGGAAGAGGCTTTTTCGGGATGAAATCTGTATGGATTTAGAATATGCAGAAGAAGTCAAGTGGAGATTTTTTCGTTTTCTTGCGGAGCATTATCATTTAAACAGCGAAAATTATCGGGTATTGGATGAATTTTTCGGAATTCAGGAAGGAGAGGCAGAATTTAAGGAGCATTTGCCGATTGCATTTGTAGACTATATGCTTCGTAAAATTCAGGATATAGAAAGAGCAGATGATTTTCCTTATCAATGGATTCAGGGGGCAGATACGGCAGATTATGACGGCTTTCAGGAGAGACTATATGAATTAGAGGAACTGCTTAGTGAAGAGAAGGAAAAAGAGGCAGAGCAGGTTGTAACAGTAATGGAGCAGTTTGCTATCGAACATCCTTATTATCAGCTTGCACGGGCGAGGCTTTCTGCAATGAAGGGAGAAAAAGAGGCGGCACTTTTAGCAGAAGAATTATTAAAGGACTATCCAGAAAGTGCAAAAATTCAGGCATTAAGTGCAGAGGTTCTCTGGAACTGTGATAAGAAAGAAAAGGCGGCAGAGGTATTTCAAGTTTTTGGTGAAAAATTTGGGATCTATTATATTGCAGAAAAATATCTGGCAGAGTATCAGAAAGAACAGGGAAATTTGGGAGATGCCATTGATCACTGTCTGCAGGCACTTAGAAGGGCGGAAGATGAAGGGTTGAATAAGATGCTGCAGGGATTAGACGAAGCCTATATTGCTGAGTGTAAAGAAAAACAGACAGGGGAGGCACTTACAATAAAAGAAGCCGCTCGGATATGCGGGGCTTATATAAGAACGCAGCACTATCAGGAGGGAATCCAATTTTTATTGGAAAATCCTGAATATATGGAAAAAGAAAAGAATTTTTATTCCTATCTTTCTACTCTTTATTACCGATCGAGACAGTATAAAGAAAGCATACAGGCAAGCCGCAGATGGAGAGAGGCGATTTTGGCTTGTGAGGATGTACAGGAGAGTGAAGGGGAAAAGCTGCATCTAGCGGTATCGTATTCCCAGGAAGCATTGTCGATTTCTATGTTGGTAAAAAATGCTTTAGAAGAGGGCAGAAAAGAGGAATATACTTATCAGGAGGCGAAAGATGCTTATAAAAAGGCATTGGAGTACGCACCGGACAATACCGATATAAAGCAGGATTTATTGGATCTTTTTATAGATGCACACTCCTATAAAGAGGCGATTTCCTTGGCAGATGAACTGCTCTCTTGGAATAAAGAGTGGTATCCGGCATTAGTACAGAAGCAGAAGGCATGTTATGAATTGGGACAGGCACAGGAGGTTGTAGATTTATTTTATCAGGCAAAAGAAGTCTATGCCGGATATGCACAGATTTATGAATTAACCGTGCGGGTTTTTTGTGATTACAGACAATTTCAGGATGCAGAGAGAATATTAGATCAGGCAAAAGAGGCACAAGTAGAAGGGTTTGGTTTGGATCTTGCGGCACTGCGGTGTGAGCGGATGCAGTGCAGAAATGATGTTGGTTTTTATGAGGGAGTAAAAAAGGGAGAAGCCCTGTTAAAAAAATTTGAAGAAGGAAAGGCAAAAAAAATCGAGTTTGCAGAATTATATTTTGAACTAGCGATTTTAGAAGACTGTCAATACTATAAAGAATTTATACATGAGGGAAAAGCAGAGGAATATATTAAAAAAGCAATTGAATTAAGCGAGCAGGTATCATTAGAAGAAACAATTCCTTATTATTATACATATGGACATATCCTGCAGGGAGAAGAAAAATATCGGGAAGCAATAGAAGCATATCAGACTTATGCAAAAAAGAGTGAATTAACAGAGATGACAGCAATGAATCTGGGGCACTGTTATGATGAACTTGGGGAATGGGAAGAAGCGATTCGTTATTATAAAGAAGCATTGTCCCTTAATCCCGAACAAAAAGAAGCAAATGGAAAGATAGCAGCGATCTATAAAAAAGAGGGCGATAAAAAGAACAGTGTTCCGCTGATTCGAAAAGCATTGCCTTATGAAACCCGGCAGATAGAGATGAATCCGACAAGCTCTTATCACTATCGTGTACGGGGAATTATCTATAAGATGTTAGGAGATTTAGAGAAGGCATTGGAGGATACCAATAAGGCAGTTCAGCTAGATAAAAGGAATCCTTACGGGCTGAACTTAAAGGGAAGAATTCTTTACTATATGGGGAAATATCAGCAGGCATTATTTTTCTATAAGAAATCCATTGATAATTTAAAAGATCCAAAGGAAAACGGCTGGGCAATGTATACCAATGCGGCAGAAAGCTGTCAGAAGATGGGAGATTTTGCACAGGCAGAGAAATGGTATCGGAGAGGAATGGCACTGTTTGAAGGAAGCGATCTGTCCTGGTGCTATTGGGAATTGGCAAAGCTGTATAAAGGGCAGAAACGCTATCAAGATGCACTGGCATTATTAAAAGAAGCTTATGAAAAAGGATATATGAACGAAGAAAAATATTTGGTGCGGTATTTTGGAGTGAAAAAGATGCTCTGTCATACAAAAGAACAAGCTCAGGTTTTAGAACAGGAGGCATTAGAAGCGGCAAAGAGAATCGGTACGATTGAGATTTGGGAAGAGGTTTCCGATATACAGTATTATTATTTGTTTGATATCGAGCGGGCATTGGAAACAAAGAAGATGGTAATGGATCGGTTAGAAAAAAAGAATGACTGGATGGAACAGAGAGGAAAATTGCTTGAGCGGATGCAGATCTATTGGGAGCTGGGGGATCAGAAAGAGGTAGAGAGGCTGGGGAATATTTATTGGAAGACGATCGAGGAAAATTATGATATTGATACAGAGGAGTATCCGGCGATAGAGCAGTATAAGAATGATCCAAACCGTGCATATGAGAATTGTTATAATTTGATTCAGTATTGGATTTTTACGGGGCAGTTGGAATTGGCAAAAGAAGGCTTGGAGTATGCAAAGGGAGTAGGGAAATGCCGGGACTGCCGGGAGTGTGTTTGTCAGGTGTTAGAGGAAGTGGAGGCTACCTATTGGGAAGCGATTGGGGAGATTGAGAAGGCTTATCAGAGATATTGCGAGATTTATGAGCAGGAGCCTACGGAAAGGGCTTATTATAAGAAGGTGGTGTTGGGGGAAATGGTGAAAAAAAGGGGAACTGAAAAGTCGAATAGTTAGAGGGTTGGGGAGGCGGACGTAGGTATCATAAGGAGATTCTCTGCTGGGGACGTTCGCACTAAGGCTTCCTCGCAGCGGACACATAAGGCACGAAAATACCGTGCCTAAGTGCCGGCGGGAAGCAATACCCCTGCAGAGATTCTCCTTATGATACCTACTGTGTATTTAGTCCAGGACATACTGTTTGCGGATCTGCTGTGCATTTAGTTCGGAACATATTGTTTGCGGATCTATTGTGTATTTAGTTCAGAATATATTGTTTGCGGATCTATTGTATATTTAGTTCGGGGTATGTTGTCTGCGGATTTGCTGCAGGTGGTGTGATAAGAGTGATTGTGGTTTGTGATGGATTGCAGTAGGAGTGATTTGCTGTAGTGTTATAGTATCAAGAGAAAAAATGGAAAGTGGTTGTTCTGATTGGAATAGACAGCTTGTCGTATAGAGGGAATCTCTGCAGGGGTATTGCTTCCCGCCGGCACTTAGGTGCTGTTTTTTAGCACCTTATGTGTCCGCTGCGAGGAAGCCTTAGTGCAAACGGCCCCAGCAGAGATTCCCTCTATACGACAGGCGTACGGGTTAGAATCAACCTAGATCGATTTATAGGAGGAATTGAGATGGATACAGCCATGGTTTTTGCAATACTTGGGATAGAGGAGACAAAAGAAGAAGAAAAAATTCGTCAAGCTTATCATATAAAATTACTGGAGAATAACCCGGAAGATCATCCAGAAGGGTTTCAGAGGCTGAGAAAAGCTTATGAACAGGCACTTTTTTATGCAAAAACGCCAGAAGAAGAGGAGAGAAAGGAAGAAGATCCGACTCCTATGGGACGCTGGATAAAGCAGATAGAAGAGGTTTATTATCATCTGTCAAAACGTTTTAGTACAGATGCGTGGAAGATGCTTTTCCGAGATGAAATTTGTATGGATTTAGACTATGGGGAAGAAGCAAAGTGGAGACTTTTTGAATTTCTTGCAGAACATTATCTTTTGTCAAGCAAGATCTATCGGCTTTTGGATGAGGTCTTTGAAATTCAGAAGAATGAAAAGGAATTTAAAGAGCACCTTTCTACTGCTTTTGTAGACTATATGCTTCGGAAAATTCGAGATATAGAGGGGAAGGAAGATTTTCCTTACCAGTGGGTAGAGGGAGCGGATACGGCGGATTATGATCGGTTCTATAGGCTGCTTTATGATTTAGACGAACGGATTGATGAGGAGAAAGCGGCAGAGGCGGAAGAGATCGTAACCGTGATAGAACAGCTTGGGATCGATCATCCTTATTATCGTGCAGCAAAGGCAAGGCTGGCGATACTGAAGGGAAATAAGGATGTCGGAGAGACAGCAGCAGAACTTTTGGAAAAGTATTCGGAAAATGGAAGAATTTGTCTTTTGAGTATTGATATTCTCTGGAATTGTGACAGAAGAGAAGAGGCAGCGGAGGCCTCTCGGGAGTTTGCAAAAAAGTTTGGAATGGCTTATCTTTCTGAAAAATATCTGGCTATTTATGAAAAGGAGCAAGGAAATTTAGCGAATGCGATTCGGCACTGTCAGTATGCACTGCAAAAGGCAAATGATTCTGAATTGGAAGAACTATTGGAGGAATTGGATACGGCTTATATTCTTAAGTGTAAAAAGGAATGGGAGGAGGGCGTACTGACACCGGAGGATATGCGGTTTGTCTGTGTTTCTTATATTCGGGCGGAACGGATTGAGGAGGGATTGGATTTATTGTTTCACTATCCAGAGTATAAAGAACGGATTCGAAATGTGCACAATGTACTTTCTGCCTTTTATTTTCATTTGGCTCGCTATCAGGAATGTATAGAAGAGTGCAGGATTTGGAGAGAAGAGGTGGAAAAACGGCTTGCAGAAGAAGAGACAGAGGAAAAAGAAGAAGAGAATTATTCGGAATTGATTATGACCTATTCCTGTCAGGGGGATGCTTTGCGGAAGACAGCAGAAAAGCTGATTGGACGGGATGCAGTAATGGCGGTTTACAAAGAGGCAGAAGAAGCGTTTTCGCAGGCGGTTTTTTATGACGGCAATTTTGGAAGTAAAGGGGAGAACTTACAGGTACGGCAGGAATTGTTGGATCTGCTGATCTTGGAAGGAGAGTTTGAGAGGGCAGTTTTATTGGCGGAGGAAATGCTTGCTCAAGATGACAGATGGTTTCCTGCACTGGTACAGAAGCAGCAAGCCTGCTATGAATTGGATAGAGCACAGGAAGTAGTAGATCTATTTGACAGGGCAAAAGAACTTCAGATTCGATATGCACCGATTTATGAGCTGGCGGCAAAAGTTTTTATTGATTATGAGCAGTATGAGCAGGCACAGAGAATTCTTCAGCAGGCAGAGGAAGAAAAATTAGAGAGTTTTGGATTGGATTTGGTAAGGTTGTACTTTGAGAGGGAACAGTGTGAGACACGGGAGTCTTTTGTAAAGCTGTTAAAGCAGGCAAAGAGATGGAGAAGGAAGTTTGAAAAGGAACATGCCAGCAAAAGGGAAATGGCAGAGCTGTATTATGAAATGGCGATTTTAGAGGACTGTAAGTCATATGATGGTTTTGGATATTTGGGAAAAGCAGGAGAGTATATGAATAAAGCCATTCGCCTTAGAATGAATGAGCCGCTGAGTGTGATGGTACATTATTATTATACATATGCCCGAATTCTGCAAAATAAGGAGCAGTATCAAGAAGCAGTAAAAAATTATGAGATTTATCGAAAAAACGGTAAAATAACAGAACGGCTGGCAATCAATATGGCGGAGTGTTATCAGGAGATAGAGGAGTGGGAAAAGGCGATTCAGTTTTATCAGGAGGCACTTATATGTAATCCTAAGCAGCCAAAAGCGAATCGGGAACTTGCAGCGATTTACCGCTGGATAGGATTTCATAAAAATAGTACAGCAATGTTAAAAGAGGCTCTGCTTTATGCAAAGCGGCAGTTAGAGATTTGCCCGAATAGTGCATATGACTATCGGGCTAGGGGAAATATCTGCAGATTATTGGGAGAATTGGATCAGGCATTGGAGGATGCAGAACGTTCTTTGGAATTGGAAGAGGAGAATTCTTATGGGCTGCTGTTAAAGGGGCGGGTGCTCTATTATACCGGGCATTATAAGGAAGCATTGTCTTGTTTTGAGAGAGCTCTTCAAAATCTAAGGAATCCAGAGGAGTATGGACATGATATGCTTGGTTTTGCGGCAAGATGCTGTCGAAAGATGGGGGATTCTAAACAGGCAGAGGAGTGGTATCAAAGGGGAATTGAACTGTTTGAAGGAGAGGATCAGGAGGACTGTTATTGGAAATTAATGGGATTATATGAAGAAGAAAAGCGGTTTGAGGAGGCATTTGCACTGTTAGTAGAATGTTATCAAAAGGGTTTGATTGAAGAATCGGAATATGTGGATTATAGTATTGATTTTAGAAGAGGACTTTGTTATGATAAAGAACAGGCAAAGCAGTTAGAGCAGGAGGCATATCAGGCAGCACAGAAATTTGATACAATTGATGCATGGGAAACACTGGCGGATATCCAGTTTTTTTATCTTGATCAGGCAGAGCAGGCATTGGAGATTAAAAAAATGGTAATGGAGCGTGTGGAAGAGGAAGAGGTGCAGTGGGATCATATTAGTAAGTATTTGGAGCGGATGCAGATCTATTGGGAAAGAGGAGAGACAAAGGAAACGGAGAAGTGGGCAGAGGAATATCTGCAGGTAATTCGGAATCATTATCCTATTTTGCAGGAGGAGTATCCGCCGATAGAACAGTATTTAAACGATCCATCCAGCGGGTATCGGAATCGCTGTATGATGATTCGCTATTGGATCTTTACAGGACAGACAGAACTTGCAAAGGAGGAAATAGAAAGAGTAAAAAAGATGGAATTATGCCGGCATTGCTGGGAACGGGAGTGTGAAGATTTTCTGGAAACACTTGCTATTTATTATGAGGCGATTGGAGAGTGGGAACAGGCATATCAGTGTTGGTATCGGAATTTACAGAAGATTTCAAAAGATGAAATGTATTCTTATAAGGTCAGAACACTTGGTGAAAAATTAGGACATAAGATAGAGCGGAGGGAACAGGATAGAGAGTTATGGAATCGTCTCAATATGATGAAAATATAAAAGAGGAAAAAAGTATGATAATAGGGATTGATTTAGGAACAACAAACAGTTTGGCAGCGTATTTTTCAAAAGACGGAGCCAAGATTATTGAAAATCGGCTGGGAAAGTCTTTAACACCGTCTGTTGTAGCAGTGGATGAAAAGAATCAGGTTTTAGTAGGAGAGACAGCAAAGGAATATGGACTGATGCATCCAGAGCGGGTGGCACAGGTATTTAAACGTTCTATGGGAAGCGGGAAAAAGTTTAAACTGGGAGAACGGGAGTTTCATGCAGAGGAGCTGTCCGCTTTTGTGCTGCGGGCATTAAAAGAGGATGCAGAACAGCTTTTAGGTGAGACGGTTACAGAAGCAGTAATCAGTGTACCGGCTTACTTTGATGATAAAAGGAGGAAGGCGACACAGAGGGCGGGAGAGCTGGCAGGATTAAAAGTGGAGCGGATTATCAGCGAACCGACAGCAGCGGCGATTTCTTATGGTTTATATGAAAAGACAAAGAGTACCCGTTTTTTGGTATTTGATTTAGGCGGCGGAACGTTTGATGTGTCTATTTTGGAATTATTTCAAAATATTTTGGAAGTACGTGCCGTAGCAGGAGATAATTATTTAGGAGGAGAAGATTTTACCGAGCTGCTGCAGACAGAGTTTTTAGAGAAGAATAAAATAGATGCAGATAAGCTGACAGAAAAGGAAATGGCAAGACTGCATAAAGAGGCGGAATCGGCTAAGAAGCAATTCTCCGAAAAAAATGAAGTCGTTATGCATTTTTCTTATGAGGAAGAGGAAAAGGAACTGGTAATTACACTGGAAGAATATGAGAAGTTGTGTGAGCCTTTGTTGGACAAGATTCGCAAGCCGATTCAAAGAAGTCTCTCCGATGCCCATCTCAGGCTTTCTGAGGTGGATGAAGTGGTATTAGTAGGCGGAGCAACCAGACTGCCGGTGGTACGAAACTTTATTATACGGCTGTTTCGAAAATTTCCAAATAATAAAATTCATCCAGATGAAGCAGTGGCTTTGGGGGCGGCAATACAAGCGGCAATGAAAGAACGGCATAAAGCAGTAAAGGAAGTAATTCTTACGGATGTCTGTTCTTTTACACTAGGAACAGAGGTATCGGTAGAGAGGGCATACGGTATGTATGAGGCAGGACATTTTCTGCCGATTATTGAGCGGAATACCGTTATTCCGGCAAGTCGTACCGAGCGGCTTTATACGCTGCATGACAATCAGGAGACCATTCGGATTCGGGTGCTGCAGGGGGAAAGCCGGTTTGCAGTCAATAACCTTTATCTTGGAAGCTTAGAGATTAGTATACCTAAAAATAAGGCTGGTGCAGAGGCAGTAGATGTAACATATACGTATGATATTAATTCTTTACTGGAAGTAGAAGCAAAGGTAGTTTCGACCGGGGAAGTGAAAAAGCAGATTATAAAGGGAAAAGAAAATGATATGACACCAAAACAGATCGAGGAGAGGATGGAGGAGCTTTCTTATCTAAAGATTCCGCCTAGAGAACAGGAAGAGAATCGGCTGCTGCTGTTAAAAGGAGAACGGATTTACGAGGAAAGTACCGGGAATGAAAGGATTCTCTTGGATATGTGGCTTCGGGCTTTTGAAGATGCGTTAAATACACAGGATGCAGGGGTGATAGAGGATGCCAGAAGAGAACTAAAGGATCGGTTAAGGAGCCTAGAAGAGTGGAATCGAGAGTAAAAAGAAAACTATCTAAATAGAAACAGGTTATAACGCTTGAAATATCTGAACCATAAGTTAGAACAGAGGATGTTTCAAGCGTTAAACTAAAAATAAAATAAATTTAAAGAACGTTCTTTTTGGTTCGGCAGGCTCTGGTTGCATTGTCCTGAAAACAGAAATAGTCTGGACGGTGGCGGGTCTGCGTATATTCAAACATAATGCCGTCATTATTATATGTTTGGCTGCTGACAACAGCAAGACAGTTATAGTCTCCTAATTCGAGATATTTTTCATCAATCTGATTCATTTTTTCTACAGTCATAATTCGTTTACTTGTTACAATTAAAATATGCAGCGTATTTTCTAGATAGTTGTAGATGGAACCCTCTGCTATCTCTGGTGTCAGTGATGTAACGATATCTTTTAGAAAATAGTTGTGGTTAATAATGAGCGGTTTATCGTCTAGATAGTGCAGGCGTTGGAGATAGTAGAGAGGAGAACCTGGTGCAAATCCGGTTCTTTTTGCTATTTTTTCGTCTGTAATAAGTTCAGTAAAGCAGAGGACTTTTGTCCTAGGTTTTTGATGATTTCTTAGGGCAAATTCTTGGAAGGATTCGATTCCTCCTATTGTAAAAGAAGTTTGCTTTGTGGGCTGAAAAATATTTCGGACTCCTTTTCCCTGCATCGTTTGTACATAGCCGTCTGCAACAAGTACGCTGATGGCTCGGCGAAGGGTGTTGCGAGAGCAGGAATAGGTATGAATAAACATATTTTCAGATGGGAGCAGTTCCTGAAACTGGTATTCCCCCTGCTCAATTTTTGATTTTAGATCTTGATAGATTGCAATATATTTTGTTTTAGGCATGGTGCTCTCCTATTGTGAATAATAAAGGTGTTTCGTTTTAGATTGTATAATCATGTTTAGTTTATGGTTCTTATTTTCACTATAACTCTTTTTTAAGTTCTCTGCAAGTATTTTTTGCGGTTTTTGGGAAAAACTGGAAATGTTTAAACAACATATCAGAAGATATTGAAGGATGTTGGTTTTATCTATGTACATAGGCATTCAAAAGAACGATGTCGGCAGAACAGATATGGAGGGTAATTTTTATGGTACAAAAGAGCTGGATTTTTATTTTGATTGTTCTTAGTTTAGCTGAGTACAGCAATCTTTTAGAAGCAAAGTTTTTCGGTCCTAATTTAGAAAACGGGTGGGAAGTGCAATGGGATTGTATCTTTACAGAGGAAGAACAAAAGAAACTGCAGAAGGAGGCCATTGAAGCAGCAGAAAGCTGTATGGATCTTTATCGGGATGTAGAGGTGATAACGCCAAAAGAGGAATATTCTTATATAAAAATATTTTCTAATGAAAAAAGGAAACAAGTAGTAGAACGGCTGGGAGAACAGGGACAAATCAGTGCTTCTGAAAATCACAATATGGAAAATTATAGAGGAGTCGTTACATTTTATCAAAAGTATTGTGCACAGCAAGAAGGGATGGTAACAGTATATTTAGTAGATCGGGATGGGGAGTTATCCGTGCTGACCTTTTTATATCGGGAAAATCGGCTTCAGTCTTATCATATAAGAATTGGGTGGCAGCAAGGCGGAAAGCCTAGAATAAGAAATATTGTGGTAAATGATTTAGAAGAAATAAAACTGACCCAAAAGGGATATTTTATCTATACTAATCAGGTAACAGGTATGCATAGCAGTTTAAGAGAATATTTTCGAGTTCAGCCGCTGTCGGATGAATGTAGAAATTTGACAGAAAAGTATCTGTATGGTTTAAGTTATGTAAATTATAATATGTTAGTAACAAATTGGGATAGTAAAAACGTAGAGAATATTTTAATGCCTTGTATGTTTCAGGATATCTATCGCGTCTATACCGGGGAAAATTTTAGGGCAGAACATGGGAGAATTCCAGGAGAAATTTGTGAAGAGATTATGACAACTTGTTTTCCTGTCTCAGTGGAACAGCTAAGGAGAAACTTTTGTTATGATTCAGATACAGATAGTTATGAATATGAAATGATTCTTTCAAAACAATTTCCACCATTTGCAGAGGTGGTCGATTATCAGCAGAATGTAGATGGAACGATAACGCTTATTGTGGATGGGGTATGGGCAGATTATAATTCAGATTGTGCCTTTGTGAATCAGATTGTGATACAACCTTTTGCGGATGGAAAGTGGAAGTATTTGTCTAATATGATTGAACAGTGGGAATTGGAGATACCAATGGGAGAATAGACTTTGCCATTTTCTAATAGCAAAAAATTCTAATAGATTGGCAAAATGGTAAAGAGATAATGGAATCTATCCATAGAAAAAAACGAAACATAGATTGTGAGACAATACAGCCAGAGTGCTTTAGGGGGACACTGTGACTTCGGAGGAAAGCTAGAAGTTCTTAGACTTCTGTCGATTCTCTAGGATTTTTTGCCATTCTCGAATGGCAAAAAAAGGGGTGTGTTTAGCCCCATAGGTGAGAACTTAAGGAAAAAAGAAACAAAATAGCAAGGAAAGAAAAGGAC
>CAJUEI010000036.1 GCA_910585255.1 uncultured Lachnospiraceae bacterium | reverse complement strand
AAACAATAATAAATTTTCATCTTATTTCTTCTTTCTGTTGTCTATTAGAAATCGTTTTTATACCTTTCCTATCTTTTCTCTAAAATTTTTTAAATAATGAATCGTTTTTAAATAAACTTATTTTTTTGAAAAAATTATTCTATTTATACTTTTTATTATAACACTCTCTCCCAATATAAGTATTACTTATTTCTCACTTCGGCATCTATAGAACTTACTATTTTTTCAATATCCCATATAAAATTTTGTACAATCTCCTTTGTAATATTTTTAATTTGTGCATCTGTATGGGCTCTATCCGTTTGATGTGCAATAATATTTCTTCTGCTAAATAACTCATTTAAGCGTCTTTTTAATTTATCTCTTGTTTTTTCTGTTCCTCCTCTTTGATAAAATGCTCTATCTGCAACAAGTCCCAGATTAATTCCCAATAAATTGAGCTGATCTCTCACAGATTCATAAGAAACCATTGTAATTGTTTGATAATAAGTATTTATATATTCAAGAAACCAATCTATATCTGCTCCAGACTTTAATGCTATCTCTATCATTTTCATATTTACTTGAAGATTATCATACTTATCCGTTCGTTCCCAATTTTCATTATAAATTTCACATAAACCATATTTTGTCAATTCATGCATATAAAAATCAAGAGCTCCTGCCAAAAATATAATCTGTGCACGCCAGATATTTTCTCCTTCAGTAACTTTTCCAGACTCAAATAACTCAGTTGCTACATCAAATTGTGCATTTATCGTTTGTATTGTCTCTGTAAAATGCTGCATTATCTGATCTAATTCAAACCGAATAACCTCCGTTCGAAATTTATCTCGTATATTTTCATTTCTTATCATCAAGTCAAGATTTCTTTCTTCCATACAGTGACCTCCTACTCTAAAATACCTTTTTCCAATTCTTGAAAAAACTTTTTATTAAGCATAGGTATCGCACCATACTTTCCAGAAATATATCCTTTTTCCAAATTTTCAAACTTGCGTACATTTTTAATTTCAGCAAGAGAATACAAGTCTGTCGCACGTTCTGCATTTAATTGAGTAAACCACACTTGATCTCTTCTAAACAAATCTGTATCCAACAAACTTGTATCATGTGTTGAAAAAATTAATTGTGCAAATTTATCTTTTTGATAATATTGAAATAACTGCACAATTTGAAAGATTACAGATTCATGTAAACTAGCTTCTAATTCGTCACAAATCAGTATTCTGCCATTATTCAAAATATCAATTATCGGACAAATCATTTGAAATAACCGTTTTACTCCATTTGACTCCTCCGTCATTAGATCAACCTCAAATTGATCATATATTACTCTTGCTTCTATTCGATTCCCCTTTTGGTTTCCTATCCAATTCTTCCATACGTCTGGTAATTGTAACTCCTGCGATAAATCTGCTAATTTTATCTTTTCAAGCTTTACTTTTATATCTTTTACTCCAGTTCCTAATGCCTGCAAAATATCTACAAATGCTTTTTTAATCTTCTCATCATTCTGCATCAGATTAATTGAATACTCTAACCAGTTATTCATTTCTGAATGATATACCACAATATCCTTACTGAAAAACATAAAAGCTTCTTCAATTTCTTTTATATTACTATAATTAGCAGCACAGGATAAAAACAACCTATTATCTTTCAACACACTAATACTTACATCAAATACACCCTTATATCTATCTCCAGGTTTAACCTCCATTTCATTACGCTCAAAAATTTTTACTTGTCTTCCCTTTGGAAAATAATACAAATATTCCTCTTGTATCAAATTTTGCTTCACAGAAAACCCATAGGCATACCTTATCTCATTCCTTACAAACTGAATATGATATTCGCTCGGAATCTTTTCCATACTCAATTTATGAGGCTCCTGAAATATTTCTTGTCCCGGCTGATAATGAATACTATTACTAATTAAATTTCGCATAAATAATAATGCATTGATAAAATTACTTTTTCCAGACCCATTTGCACCATATATAATTGCAGAACGCAAAACCCTAAAGTTTCCAAATTTTTTTAAAAGTTCTTCTGACGTAGTATCACTTCCTGCAATCATAGAAAAATTTACTTTTTCTTTGATTGACCTATGATTGGAACATTTAAATTCTAACAGCATTTTTAATACCTCTTCTATTTTATATATATTCATATTAGTCTCTTTTTAATATTTTGTCAATTTTTTTTGCATTTTTTCTGCAAATTCATTTTTCAAAACATCATTTTTATAGTTTCTAAATTTATGAATTATTCTATAAATAGTCTAAAAATCATTTGACTAATAAAAAAGCTCCATAACTTATTTTCTTAATCATAATGACTATTTTTCAAAATAAAATTTATCTTACTGCAAAAATATCATTAGGACTTTTTAAATGCTCTATCGAACAATCGGTATTTAAAATTACCCAAATAAAATAGGAATCTACTGCTTCTATTGATTGAATTTCAAACATTTCTCCTGTATTAGACTGAAGATATTTTGCATGTTGTAAAATTTCATAAGTTTTTTCTATATTATAAAAAAGCAATTTCTTTTCTGTTCTACTTACTCCGTTTTCCCAGTTCTCATCTGTTAAATCATATACTTTTCCCAAATTTTCATAAAGATAAAATGTATTTTCGACAGCTGCATCTTTTAAATCTATTACAACTTGATTAAAAGGTACTCCTTCTAATGTAACTTCACCATATCCATCTACTATTGTTACAGGAATATAATACAGATCTGATTTTTCAGGAATAAAAAAATCGGCATATTCTTTTTCTATTTCTGGTAAGATAAGTTTTTGTGAATCAGAGCTTATATAAACCATCTTTTTAAAAGCTCCTGTTTTATAAAAAGGTTGTATATATTTTGTATTATATGTTAATCTTATATCTGCTACTGCATGAATTGGTTCTTCATATTCTAAAATAATTTTTATTTTATTATCTATATAATCTATTTTAAAATTAGGAATTTCCTGATATGTATTGACATTCCCTTTTTTCCAATATACCTGATAACCTGTTAAAAAATTAGGAATATATTCTGCATATAACTGCCTATAAAAAAACCAATTTGCATTTTTTATCCAGTACTCCCACAAAGTATAATCTTCTCTAATAGTTGCCGCATACTCATATTGACCTTCTTTAAAAATATCCAGATATTTTATTCTGCTCTGATCTCCAAGTACATGAATAATATAATCATATTGTGTTGGCTGAAAAGTGTTTAAATATACCTCTGCTGCCGATGCATAAGTAGAAAAAAAAGTTTTTCCGTCTAATTTTTCTTCTACTGTTTTCAGACTTTCCGCTTCTAACGGATTTAAATATCCATCTATTTTCCCTCCAATATATTGATAACCATTAGAAATCTTATTTTTATCTATCTGATATGAATACAGACTAGCCAAACCATATGAAGCTAATAATAAATTTACAGCAACTCCTACCTTAATCATACCTTTCTGATCCAATTTACGCAGAAGTTTCGCTAATTGCCCTGTCCCATATCCAATTAAAACAATCTGCACCATTTCTTCTGATACCCCCCCAGATAGCAAATGATAAAAATTTGTTCCTAAAAATACGGCAAGAAAAATATATAATAATACAGCATTTCTTATAAAACTGTTTTGATTATCTGAAGAAAAAGGAATTTTGATTATTTGAATTAAATAATAAACAATCAATAACAGCACCAAAACTGACCAAATAGAAACATTCCATTCATAAATATAATATGTTTTTTGCAATGGACTTCTATCATAATACCATTGTTGATATTTTCCGACCCCTAACATAAAAGCAAACCAATTCTTTATATTTAGTTTGGTTACTAACAATACCGAACTTATCATTCCAAATAAATACATAACAATATAAATTCCTGCTTGCTTTATCAGTTTTTTCCATTTTTTCCACAAAAATTTTAAAATACTTACAGCATATACTGCTGCTATTGAAATAGAAGCTGTTACTCCATAATCATTACTCCATAGTAAAAATACTCCAGAAAGAAAAGCAATTCCTGCAGTCATTTTTTCTATTCTTTTATTATTCCAAGCTACTTTCTTTAACTGTAAAAATAAAACAGCTAAAAGAATAACCACAAATCCTCTTATCAGCCTTGCTGAATTTCCTGGTTCTAAACCAAGATTAAAACCAATTCCTAAGTCTGAAAGAATAAAATTTACAAAAAATGCCGGACGATATAAATTTAAAAAAAGTAAAAAATTTGATACATATAAAGACTGTTCTTTTGATTCTGTTACAATAAATATCAAAATTATCATAGTAATCCAAAAACAAATTACACTTAAAAAATACATCGCAAATAAACTATTTTTAAATGTATTTCCTACTATATACAAAATAAATGCTTCCAAATATAATTGTCCACATCCTAAATATACCGAAAAATCTCGAAATGGAACTTGTCCCTCCAATAATCTTCTTACAGAATTATAATTTTGAAAATCTCCGTTAATTGGATTGTAATCAACATATTTCGTATGAATCACTGCCCATATTACAGCAAGTATTATACCTGTTAATACAGATATTTGTATTGTTTTATTTTTCTTAAGAAATGACTCCATTTTTTTAATTATTTCTTTGCCTTTTTTCACTTGTTTTTCCTCATAATTTTTTTCTCTATTAAAACAACCATTCTAATATTGGCAATTTTCTTAAAAATTCTGCCAATATGTTAATACCTACAAATAATCCTATAATACAAATTACAACTTCCTTAAACTCTGTAATCGGATTATTTTTAGTATAGAAAAGAAGCATTGGCAAATGCATCATATAAACAGCAAAAGAATTATTTGCTACATGTTGAATCAGCTTTTTAATAAATTTATTCTTAATCCTTATATTTAAGAAAAAAACAAAAAGTCCAATTATCCATAGCGAATAATACCACACTCCATAATAACTTCCTGGCAAGTAATATCCCTCTCTAATATATATTTGAAAAAGATAATAAAAATATGCCAATATGCTTACTATACCCCCCCGAATAAAAATCTCGTATTAAAATATCTGTTTCCAAACTTTCCAATACACATTCCTACCATAAAATAAGGAGCATAAATATGCAACCATAATGCCTGTGTTTTTCTTTCTATATAATAGATTCCATTCCATTCATTTATTACTTCAAAATTTAATAAAATATGGGACACTATTGTTATCAATAAAAATAAAAAACTTTGATTTATCATAATTGGATGAAACAGATAAGAAAAAATTAACAACAAAGACCAAGTAAATAAAAACCAAGCAACTGGCAAAATTCCATCAGAAAGAGCTGATTTTTCTATTTCATCTACAATATTATAATAATTTCCATACAATATATATTCTATTACTATCCAAAATATAATATATCCTATTAACTTCTTTAAATTTTTCATAATCTTTCTTTCACAATACTCTTTTGTGATCTTCTCTTTTATTCCTATTAAGTAACCTGATAATAGAAAAAAACCTGGAACACAAAATGCAACAGAAAAATATAAATATTTTGTTAAATAGTTCGTTAAATTATCATCTGCCACATGATATACTACTACTCCTAAACAACATATAATCCTAAAAATATCTAATCCCCACTTATACCCATCATCTTGAATTATTTTTTTCATTTTCTCTCCATCTGCTCTTACTTCTAATCCTGATTTGGCTTATAACACCCAATCAAATTTTTCAATAAAATTTTTATCAACTGATAATTGCCTTTAAAAAGACTAATTTTTGTAGGTATTTTTCCCCTTTTTGGATATGCCCGTGTCACCGGTATTTCGCAGACCCGATAACCAAGCTGTGTTGCCCGTACTGATAAGTATGCTAACAACTCATAAGTCATAAAAATATCCCGCAAAGGTTTTACTCTTTCATCTCTTAAATATCTTGCAGAATATCCCCGAAATGCATTAGTTGTATCAGTATACCAATGTTTTGCTGTAAATGAGATAATTGGTGCGTGAATAAACCGAACTGACAACAGCCGAACCATCGGTGTATGAATAGCCTTTCCTCCCTTTATAAATCTAGATCCTTGTATAAAATCATATCCCTCTTTTAATTTTTCTATAAATTGCGGGATATCCTCAATACTATCCTTATTATTTCCGTCTATTGTAATGATTCCCTGATATCCTCGCTGTAAAGCCCACCAAATCCCCATACGAAGCTGTGCTCCTTGTTTTCCTACATCCTTTTTTATAAGCAAAGTATTAATCTTTAATTTCCTTAGTTTTTTTTCCTCCATACTGCCATCAGTAGAACCGCCATCACATAAAATCAAATCAGCATAACTGCTGATATTTGCTCGATATGCTCGCATTAATTCTTTGTGAATCCTGTTTCCTTCATTAATAATTGGTATTAATACACAATATTCAGATGTCTTTTCTCCATATTCAAAACATTCAAATTGAGGTACCCCTTGCCTTTTTTGATCGTTCATCCAAATACCTCCTTTATATAATCCATTACAGATAAAATTTCCTCTAACTCGTTTTGCTGTTCCATTTCAATCGAAATATAACCCTGATAGTTTACCTTTCGCAATAATTCTGCCAATTCCAGATGAATTTTTCTCTTCACAATTTTCTTTAAATATGGCTCACTTATATGTACATGATGAATAAATTCCAGATTATTTTCTATTTCAAACAGATCTTCTTCATTTTCTATTATTGTTCCTAAATCCAAATTCAAACGAAATCCTTTACTTCCCACCTCTTTTATAAAATCAATTGCCTCTTTCGTTGTATTGATATAATTCGTATGATAAATAATCGGATTTGCTTCCATTCCAATTTTTGTATGATGCTGATAAGCATATTCTCCTATTTCATAAAAAAACGGCATCACTTGTTTTATACTGACTCCTTCTATCCGATTACGATTTTTTGGACATCCAAAAACCAGGTTCTGACATTCCAAACACTCTGCAAATAAAATAGCCTCTTTTGTATATTGCAGTAAACACTTCCTCTCTTCTTCACTGCGAAAAATATTTTCTTCTCTTCCATACCAAATTGATTGTATAGAAGATATCTTTAATCCATAATTTTGGCTTACTTCCTGTTTCCACGAATATGCCATTTCCAACTGTCTATAAGGATATTTCGAAAAAAGTTTTGTAGGTGCAATTTCTAAACCAGAAAATCCTTTCTCCTGTATCCATTTATACATTTTATGATTCCATTTGGTATCCCAAGCTATATTAGAAATTGACAGATGCATACTCTTCTCCCCATTCCTTTCTCCACTCTGTTTTTATATACTTTTTTATCTCTTTTAATACAGTTTCTTTTGGATAAATATAACCATTTGTTCCACCAAACATTTCTGCATATTCCGTCTTAAAATTATAATGGGGTACAGGTTTGTTAAGTAAATTTTCAAATACTTCTCCTGTAAGTTCTTGATATAATTCTTGTATTTTTATTGGTTCTACTGCTAAATTTATTTTTGTAATTTCATATTTTAATGCTTTTTGAATGTGTCCCCAAAGTTCTTTTAAATGATAATATTGATACCATCCTCGACTATCTGTAAAAGAAAGAGCAGAAAATCCAACTTTTTCAAAAAATTCCCTTAATAAAATTTTTTCTTTTCTTTCTGTTGCACAACAACGATAAAAGCCGTTTTCCTGTAAAATATAAAGATCACAAATCTTCTTTTCTTTCCCTGATAATTCCAAATATTTTTCCTTACTTAACATAGGCGGAATCCTATGAATAAAATCATAGATAAAATTCTTTTTCAAAGAAATTCCATAAAGTGCTGGTAAGCGTATAATACAAGAATGTTCGATTCTCTCTTCTACCCATTGTTCTAGCAGAAAACGGTTTTTTCCATATGAAGATAATCCCTTTTCTTCTATTTCTGTTCTTTCATCTACCCCATCTGCCATTTTATAAACCGCAATCGTTGAAATAAGTACTACCTGTTTTGCTTGAATTTTTAAAATTGCTTCCATCGCTTTTTCTATTATTTCTAAATCTTTTTCGGGATTTTCATTTG
The DNA here is from genome assembly GCA_910585255.1 of uncultured Lachnospiraceae bacterium. Lineage (GTDB taxonomy): Bacteria > Bacillota > Clostridia > Lachnospirales > Lachnospiraceae > MGBC114844. The sequence continues at coordinate 14,689 of CAJUEI010000036.1, read as the reverse complement.
CTAAAAACATCTCTGCTGGTACTCCTGCATAAACCAATAAATCTGGTCTGTTCCCAAATGCCTGTTCGATATCTGTAGAATGAAACATTCCATCAAATTGATGTGCCGCCCTTAAATTTGTCCCTACAAATCCGGTACTTCCTACCAAATAGTCCACGTTTTTTCCTCCTAACATTTTTTAATTTTAATTTTTTGGGATTTCTTTTCATTTTGATATCTTTTCAATTCCATCAAAAGTATACGTTTTTTTCTTAAAGTTTAAATCTAATATCACTGCCTGATATTTTACTATCATAGTTAAAATTGCAAATAAACCAAAAAAACTAACAGATACAAATAATACCAATGTTGTCCATCCTTCGATTGGTTTTCCGGTTAAAAATACTGTCATTGCATAAACTGCCATAATAAAGGTAATTCCCATCATTGCCATTGTCATTACGCTGGTAATTCGATATACAATATCTGTAAACAATAATAAAGAATTTAATGCCAATTCCCTTTTCTCTCTTCCGTCTTTTTTTTCCTTTTTCTTCTCTGCCTTTTCATTTTTATAACGAATATTTTTTAAGTGCAGTCCACAATTTGCATAGACTGCCTTTCGGTAGGGAATCGTTTTGCTCATAGAATTTACTCGATTAATTGCCCTTCTTGATAAAATTCGAAACCGCTCGGTCTGCAGCATATATTCCATATGGGCAAATCGATTGAAAATCTGATAAAATAATTTCGAACCAATCGATTGTCCGTTTTGAGGAGATGCACATACAATATCATATCCTTCTAATGATACTTGATATAATTCCTCGATTAGTTCTGTCTGATAATCTTTTAAAATAGAATCAAATTCATATACAAAATCTCCAATCGATAAATCTACCCCCGCATTCATCGACAGTTCCACTCCCTGATGATAACTCATAGATAAAATGCTGACAGCACACCCTTCAAACTGTTTTGTTGTAGTTCGAATTATTTCTGCCGATTGATCTGTACTGGCATCATCTACAAAAATCATTTCAAATTTCAAAAATTTTTCTTTTAATATCCGATAAAGTTCCATAGCAAACACAGAAATTTTTTCCTGATCATTATGAATATAAATAACTGCCGATATAAAATTTTTTTCCTTTGTTTTTTCTAATTTCATTCTTCTTTTCCTCCATTCAATAGTATCTCATCCAAATCGTAAACGGTATTAATTTTACCGGATAAAACACTTACAAAAGTAGGAGAGGTACTATGTACCTTTATTACAGTTGGTCTAGAATCATCTATTTCGGATGCCTTTAAAATTGGTTTCATTGAAAATAAAGAACTATGATAAGTAAAACGATAGTTTTCTTTTAAATACTTTTGTGCTAAATTTGACATATAACTCCATGCTGTTTCTGGTTTCGCAATACAGTTATTACAATTTCCCAACTGATCCTTTGAACAAAATCCATTTGACCTTGCCTGACAAGTAAAAGTTGGTACTTTTTCATAACTTGTCATATGTGGAGTAAATGTAACAGACGTCAGAGAATGAAATCCTGTTTTCCCAAATGGCATAATTGAAAAGAAAGGACCATCCATTACCGTAATTCCTATCTTTTGCAGCGGCTGATTAACCTCACATAAGATAATTTCGCATAATTCATATTTAATTCCAAACTGTTCCTGATCCATTTCTCTGCATCTGCTAATTATTTGATTTGCTGCAGCATAAGTTGCATTTAAAATAAATTCTGTCTGTACAGATAAACCATCCGACAGTGTTATTTTATATCTGGAATCATTCTTTTCTATATTGGTTAGATTAGCTCCGTAACGTATCGTTACATTATGATATAAACTTAATTGTTCTAAAAAATATTGTTTTAATATCTGTGCATCATAGGTATATTCTTCTGTTAAAAATGCACCGTCACACATTTCCTGATTAAAATACTGTCCTGCTGATACCTCATCACACCGAATATTGGCAGCGGAACAAAATTTCCGAAACTGTTCTGCATTTGTCCATGAAAATATACGGGAAGTGGCATAAATTTGTTCAAACTTATGATGAATACAAAACCCATAATCCTTTAAAAACCGTTCAAAATATCCCGCTGATTTTATTGCTGTAGAATAGGAACGAGGATAATGATATCCCATATGTACTCTTGCTTGATTAATATAGGTTGCACGCTGAAACGGAGCAGAATCATACTCTAGCACCAACACCTTTTCCCCTCTCTTTACACAAAATAATGCTGAATAAAGACCATATAGTCCTGCACCAATAATTATTTTATCGTATATCATTTTATTTTCTCCTATTTTAAAATCAATCTGTTATCCTTCCTCTTTCTTTTTCTCTATTGCTCGACTGTCTCTCCTTTCCAATAAGCCAAAAACAATAAAATCATAATCCAAACAATATTTTTTAACAATTCATAAACAACAGAAGGAGCACTTCCCGTTGAAATCCAAAACGATTGTATCCTCGCTAAACGTCCTGTATCTGCAATACAAGAAAAAAGAAAAACTCCTATCAAAATCAGATAATTCCTATGAATTTGTAAAAAGCTTCTCATTTTTAAGCATAGACAAAGAATTACTAATGTTAAAACTGTCCTATCATGTGTTTGAGAATACATCCACATTCCACTTAATACCGCAGAGACAGAAAAGAAACTTAAATTATCATCCACTCCGTTTTTTTTCATTTTATTCCAGATCCATACTGCAAAAACAATACAGCTTATTGTTCCAATCAGCTGTAAGATGGGATGATTAAAATTCACCTCATAATAACTGCTTAAACTTGTAATCCAATTTCCTAACATTCCACTAAATTTTTCTGTAATTACTTGAAATTGATACAGCATAAAAAAAGGATCTGTCTTGGTCAGTATTACAGCCATTCCCCATCCAATCAGCGGAACAATAACTGCACTTATCAATGCCTTCCATTGTTTTTTTAAAAGGAGTCCCAGAAAAAACGGAGCAGCTAACTGTGGCTTTGCTGCTGCCAATCCTATTAAGATTCCGGCAGCAATCGGAAAACGATCTAATAATAAAATTCCTAATACAATTCCTATTCCCAAAACTGCTCCAACATTAAGCCATGACAATCCGGTACTCCAGCCTGGATTTGCTAAAATAATTAATACAATTAATTGGCTTGTTCTTTTTGAATATACTTTTCGCACTATATTATAACTAACAAATAGCGTAATCAGCATCACCATAATATAACATACAAAAAATAGATATCTGGCATACTTTTCAGGAAGAAAAATAAAATTTAAAATTATTCCATATACCATTCCCCACGGCGTATATCCAGCTACATCCCATAAAAATCCTATTTCCGAATTTACCTCTCTTACTCCATTAATTACATCAAATGGATTGATTAACTGAGATAAATATTTACTCTCTCGATACCGCATAATAAAATCATCTGGATTTTCACTTCCCTTTACTATAAAACCATAAAATCCAGAACCTATATTTCCAAGTACCAAACAGAACAGTAAAATCATAATGACACTAAATCCCCATTCTAAAAATGGATCGTTTTTTGTTTTCATCTTTTCTCTTCTAATAGAATCACTCTTCTATCACTCCTTTATATAATCTTTCAATATCTCCTTTTATCCTATTCCAATCCCTCTTTTTTGCCGTCTCTATTCCGTTTTCATATAACCGTTTTCTAAGTGCAGAATCAGTCAAAATCCGATTAATCGCATCCACCGCTGTCTGTAAATCTTCATGTTTATAAAATAAACAATTTACACCATCTTTTAAGTATTCTATATTTCCCTCATTAGGAGCCACTACAACAAATCCTCCTGTTGCCATCATTTCTAATGGCGGATAGGAAAAACTTTCCAAAATACTAGATTTTATTAAAATATCGCATTGCCTATAAATCTTTGCAACTTCTTTATTGGGAACCTTATGTAAAAATTTATCTATTCTATACCAATCTTTTGGCTTTCCTTGATAAGACATATACCAAACCTCATATTTTTCTTTTTCTAACATATTTATAATTTTAAAACTTTCATCTACATTTTTATAATAATCTTCGCTATTTCCTTCTACAATAATGCGAATTTTTCCATCCATCTTACGCTTTTTAGGCTGAAATCTAGTTATCTCGATTCCATTTGGTGCATAAAATGTCTCTTTTCCATATTGTTCTTTTAACCATTTTTGACACCACCTAGAAATGGTAATATATCTCATCGTCACACATGAAAAATAGGTCTGATTCGCTCGAAAACGCAGATATTCTCCCGCCTGATAAAAATCTGTTTCGAAATTTTGAACAAAATAAAATCTTTCCTTTATATTAGGATATAAAGTTAAAAATTCTACTGTACTATATAGTGTTGCCACTGCTTTATCAATACTTCCATAAATTCCTATTTCTTTTCTTGATATAACAGGAATCAAATCATAATCTGTTTTTACATAAAGATTTTTTTCATATCCATCATTAAAAATTGTAACATCCAAACCAAACTGTTTTAACAATTCACAATGCTTCAATACTACAAGAAAACCTCCGCTTATCTGTAAAGTAGGAAGTACAAATATAATATTAGGATTCATTTTTTTCTTTATATAGTTTGTAATTCCATAAGCAGTATAGATAGAAACACAATGTTTCTTTACATATTCATATGCATTTTTTCCTATTTTTTCTCGATAAACCTTTTTTTCAATTAAAGACGTCAGTTCCTCTTCCCATTCTTTCTCAGTCTCGCATAAAACTCCAGTTATACCAGACTGAATCATTTTCTTAAATGCCCCTAGTTTACTCGCTATAGTAGGAACTTTTACTAATGCGGCTTCTACCCATTTATTTTCCGATTTTGCTTCATTAAAAATAGTCTGTTCTAATGGAGCAAGATTAATGTCAACAGATGCAATTAATCGTGGTAATTCTGTCCAATCTACAAATGCATGACTGATAATTCTTTCCTTATAACATTGTAGCTGTTCTGGAATATCTAATTCTCCTATTATCCATAATTCCAAATCTTTATATTGTCCCATTACTCTTTTAATAATTGGCAATATCAAATAAAAATCATCATTATGTGTAATACTTCCGCTAAAATATCCTAATCGAATTCCTCCCTTTTCTCTTTCTTTCTTTTTCTTGCATGCTTTTTTATATATTTTCCATTCCTCTTTCCCTTTTATTTCCCCTTTCTTTTTATATGGAAGAATATCTCTATCATAAGATGCCCATTCTGATAACTGTAACATTCGATCCGACACCACATTCCGATTTATATAGACCTCCGAAACATAGTGCTTTAACTCCTCAGCCATCCGCTCTGTAGTTGTAATAGCACCGTCACAAAGGCACAACGTTTTTCTTATTAACATCACGCCCTCATCATATACCTTTTTATCCTTTTTCTCCATTTCTCTAACATAAGGCACTAAATCCGTATACTTCCGGTCAATTACTAAATCATCCAGATCAAACAGCACCGTTTTATGATATTTTTTTGCAAGCTGAATAAATTTCCCCACTGTTTCGGTATAAGGACACCGATAAAATATAAAGACCCGATAATTTCGAACTAATTCCAATTTTAAATCAGTATAAAATACTTCATTACTGGTCAGATTCCCCGCCAAAAGCTGCTCTCTTTGGTGAGTTACCCGATAGCGGGACGGATGCGGCAGATAACAGCCATTAATAAAAAGAACATCCATATAATATTTTCCTGCCGGATTTTCACAATTTTCCACCTGAATTTTGCTTTCTCTTTTTAAATCACGCTTTCTTCTAAAATAAAACTGTACTCTTCGAAAAAACTCTTTGATTCCCCCTACCCGGAAAGCCCGGATTGATTTTTCTGCTAATACCTGTATTTTTTCCATTCTCTGGCTATCCCTTTCTACTTTTATCAAAATTCTTGGTACCAATCCTTTGCATCACTGGAAATACATCTTACTAAAATCCTCTGTTTCTCCAACATATCTGCATACTGCTTAATAAATGGCTCCTTTGCCAAAAGAGTCCATTCCATACATGGTTCATAGGTCTGCATCATTCGAAATCTGTTGTAATCCCCGCAGGCATATTCCTCCATTTGCTCCTCCTGCTGTAAGAAAAAACATTTTCGTATATTCCGATAAGACTGTAAAAACTCACATTCCTCCCATGAGGCAGCCACCACTCGATCCATTGCCCCATAGATATAGACCTCTGCTCGAACCAAAGATAAGATACCGCTCTGTTCCTCCTGCACCCATTCACTGCCTTTTTCTCTCCAAAGCAAAAGTACATCCATCCCCCTCTCTTTACACTGCTTCGCACAAAGAAAAATCTGCTGCTGTTTTTCTTCTTCCAATTTATGATTCATTAAAAAAACTACCTGTGGTTTCTCCTGCTGCTGTATCCAAGCACGAAACTTCCACCCTGTCTGAATTGCTGTTGCCTCTTCCTTTACCTGCTTCCACATCCTCTCCACTATCTGTTTTACCCGATTCGAATCCTGATGCTGCTGTTTAACGATCTGATAAAATTCTTCTGCCGTTTCTGCCAAAATCACGCCTTCTCTATCCGCTTTTTCTTCCCCTGTTCTGTCCCAGATAAACAGCGGTGTTTTTACCAAACCTGCATAGATCTGCTGTTGATAAACCTCTCTTCTGTCTCTGTCTGTATCGATAACCGCCAGAATCAAATCCATATCGGCATACATTCTAGGCAGCATCTCCGGTTCCGTACTTTCCAAGTATCGAATCCTTTCCCCTTGTTCTATCACACTGTTCTCTTTCCAATCTGCCCGAATAAATACCTCTTGTTTCTTATCTGACAGTAGCACCTGCAGTAACTGATTCACCCTCTCTATATTCCGATCAAAACATCCAATCCTCCCGATTCCGTTTCCCCGCTCCTCCTTCTTTTTTACAGCCCGATAATAATTGACCACCTCCATATCTCCCGACATCTGACTGACATCCAATCCCGGCAGCACATCTCGGTCATAGACCGCCCATTCCGAAAGCTGTTCCACCCGATCCGAACAGACATCCCGATTCCAATAAACCAAAAACCCTTCCCGTTTCGCCTCCTCTGCTGCTGCCTCTGTTGCAGCTACAATCCCGTCAATCTCTTCCTTCGCCGCTAAAAAAATCGTATTGCTTCTCCACTCCTCTAGTCCCCTACAATCAAACAATACCGTCTTCCGATGCTGCTTTAACCCCTTTAGCTGTTCTCTTAACCGCTTTGTATCCGCACATCCGATAAAGAAAAACACCCGATAATTTGCCATATATTGTTCTGTAAAATCCTGATACTCTATTTCTGCTGCAGGCATATTTCCTGCTAAAAGCTGTTCTTTTTGATTGTGTACCCTCCACTCATAATCCTCTCCCAACTCCCCATAGATCAATAAAACATCCATATAATACTTTTCTGCATCGCTGTGCTGTCTTCTCTCCTGCACCTGCTCTTTTAAACTGACTGCCGGATTCATAAACTCCTGATAGGCATCACAGACCTTTTTTGCCTCTCCAATCATATTGATGGTTCCGTGCTCTAACCAGATCACCCGCTGACACATTTCCCGAATCTGATCAATACTATGAGAAACAAATAATACCGTAGTCCCCCCGCTCATCAGCTCCAACATCTTCCGCTTAGATTTCCTCTGAAATGCTTCATCTCCTACCGCTAAAATCTCATCTACAATTAGAATCTCCGGCTTTACAATTGTTGCAATGGAAAACGCCAGCCGCATCAGCATCCCGGAAGAATAATTGCGGATCGGCATCTCTATAAACTCTTCTAACTCCGAAAATTCTAAGATTTCCTGATACTTCTCCTCCAAAAATTCCCTGCCATATCCTAAAATCGATCCATTTAAAAAAATATTTTCTCTCCCGCTTAACTCCACATCAAACCCCGATCCTAATTCCAACATAGGAACCACTTTTCCCTGCAGCGTTACCTTACCTTTTGTCGGCGTTAATACTCCGGCAATAATCTTTAAAAGCGTACTTTTCCCTGCTCCATTTTTTCCAATAATCCCCACTACCTCTCCCTTGTTCACTTGAAAACTAATATCCTGAAATACCCAAAAATCCCGATACTTCAATTTTCTTTTTAAGAAAGCAATCACATATTCCTTTAAACTAACAATTCGGTCATTTGCCATACGAAACCGCATGGAAACCTGTTCCACCTGTATAATCTCCTCTGCCATCTAAAACAACCCTTCTCTATCTCGATTATAAATATAAAACAAACTTTTTCTGTGCCCGCTGAAAAATCCAGGCTCCTACTCCTAAAAACGCCAAAGCAAACCCCAAACAATATCCATACTCTGCTATTTGAGGCGATACCCCCTGCATTAAAATCGTCCGAAAAAATTTTAAATAGTGATACATCGGATTCCACTGCAATACAAAACGAAAGTGTTCCGGTATAATACTTTCTGGATAAAAAATCGGTGTGGCATACATCCAGACCAGACTAAGAATTCCCCATAAAAACTGCGTATCCCGAAAAAATACCATACTGGTAGAAAGAATCAGCGACATCCCTACGCAAAAAGTCAATAAACAAAGAAACAAAAACGGCAGCAGCAAAAATGCTATCGTAATTTCCTCTCCCGTTACCCATACGGCAAACAGCAAAGGCAGCATCGAAATCAGCAGATTAACGGCAGTAGACAATACCTTTGAAAACGGATAAATATACTTTGGCACATAGACTTTTGTAATCAAAGCTGCATTTCCAACAATTGCACAAAGACCTCCGCCCACCGACTCTGTAAAAAAGTTAAACACAATCCCGGCACTCAATAAATACACCGGAAAATTCTCTATATCAGAACGAAAAATCGTAGAAAATACGACATACTGCACCAGCATGGTAAGTAAAGGATTTAAAAAACTCCAAAAAAACCCCAAGGCTGAACGTTTATATTTTGCCTTAAAATCTCGCTTTACCAACTGACTGACCAAAAATCGATACTGCCGAATATGAGAAAGCAGACGATCCCCCATCCGTTCCTCTTCTCCTTTTCCAAACATTCCGAAAAATACCAGTATCAAGATGCCTCCTGTTACCAAAACGACTTTCCAATACCATCTCCCTAAAAAAGTGGTCTTTCCTCCCTCTATTCCAATACATAAAGCCATTCCCAGCGGCTGTCCGTTTCGAAGTACCTGCTGTTCTTCTTCTGCTTCTGCAGCATAAAACGTGATTGCATTTCCATAATCTGTCCCATTTGAGGTAATTCGAATATACCAATCACCGCCCTCTGCCTTCTTTCCTACTTTCATTTTAATACTAGAATTATCCTGCATTGTTTTTATATCATAGGTCTGTATTACAATCTCATTTTTATTCTCTTCTAAGCCAAACGGTTTTGTACTTACTTCAATTTGCAGTGTCCCTGTATTCTTTCTCGCATAAGTGGCAACCTGAAAAGTAAGAGAAGAAAGAAAATCCCCAGAATAACTTATCTTCTGCTCTATCCTGTCTCCGTCTACAATTTCTCCGATTTCTTTTATCGGAACGGCTGCCTCTTGTACCTCTGCCCGATAAGTAATCGCTTCCTTTGCTATCCCATAAAACAGCAGGGCAAGCCCTATATAACTGATCAACAGATATAGCAGTCGTTTCCACCTTTCCATTCTTTTTTTCTCTCTGCTTCCTTCTGCTTGTTCTCTCCTATTTTTCTCTTTTTTACTCATCCTAACTAAAATCCTGCCTTACTCTATTTTTCTTCTCTGCCCCTTCTTCTCATTCTCTTTTAATCCCTATGAAATAAAAGAAAAACTGCTAAAAAAACCGGAAATGGAACCCATTCATACAAATATCGAAGTGCCTTTGTCCGAACAGAAAGCTCTTCTTTCCCCTCCGTTGACACTCCCAATTTTCTCTGATACTGCCGATACACTCCCCGATAAGGGTGATTCCATCTCTGGTTCCCACTTTTTCTTAACCAAGGTCGATTATAAAGTTCCCTCATAAAATGAATGAATACCGGATTTCTTTTCGCCTCTTCCATCTCCTGCTCCGAATAATACCCGGTTATCCGATGCATCCGCTCTAACTCCCTATAGCGAAACACAAGAAACTGCGGCATTACATTATAACGCGGATGCAAAACCAAAATCTCTCCTTTGCAGACCGCATGAATCACCCCTTCACTCAGCCGCTTAGGCCTCCCTCTGCAGGCTCGAATATATGCCGCTGCCTTTTGAGAAAGTCTCCTCCTCTTCCACTGTTCCACATCAATTAAAACAATTCCGTCACAGATATACGTCTCTCCTTGAAGCCCCTGCCTTTTCAACACCCTTTTCGAATAGGGCATCCGAACCCCTGCTATTACGGCTCCCTGCAAATCAATAGAAAATAACTCTGAAAATCCCGCAGAGGCTATTACATCACTGTCTAAATATAAAACCCTCTTCTTCTCTGTCAAACGATCCACAAACAATTTAGCATATACACTCCTAGGATGAAATCCATCTGTACTGCACTCCTCTAACTCAGGTATCGCACACAGCTCAAAAAACCGAACAACATGCTGTTTTCCTTCCACCAACTGCTGTATTCTATTTTTTTCTTCCTTTAAAAGCGAATCTCCAACCACCAAAAATTCAATCTCTTTTTCCTCTCTGTTCCATCTGATAACAGAACAGATCGAAACCATTGTCTGATCCACATAATTAGAATCACAGGAATACAAAATGGTCATACCATTCCCCCCTTATAGATCGCTCTTATCTGTTCCATATATTCTTCAGCAGCCAAAAGACCTGCCGCCCTTTCTTTCATCCTCCGCTGTTCTTTTCGATAAAAGGAGTCATCCTCTAACAGTCGTATCGCTTTCTTAACATACTCCTGCTCTGTCCGGCAAAATTCCTCTGCTCCCGATCCCAACAACTCCTTCATTCCACCCACCTCAGCCACCAACACCGGCACTCCTAAAACCATTGCCTCTGCAACCGCCAATCCAAACCCTTCTTCCTCAGATGTCATACATAAAATCCGGCTTCTTTTCATTACAAAATAGGGATTTTCCAAAAACCCCAGCATCTCTGCCTTTCCTTCCAAATGATACCTTTGAATTAATTGACAGCAAGCCTCGTACTCCTCCCCTTCTCCTATTAAAGCCGCCCTTATGTCCTTCCCCTCTCTTATCATCCCATCCAAAATCCGAATAAATTTCTTAGGATTTTTCTGTTTAGACAGCCGCCCGACAAAAATCAGATCGTATAAATATACCTCTTCTATTTTTTTCTGTGTTCCAAAACCAACCGTCCCTTTTCCCCTCTCTGCCATCTCTAAAATCCCTGCTCTGTCCACAAAATTTTCAAGAATCACTGCCTTTTTTCTCCACGCATCCCGAAACACCGCTTCTTTTGCTACCACATCACTTACACAGATCACCCGATCGATCCGCTTTAAAGCAATCCAATAAAAAAAGGCTTTCTTTCCCCACACCAGATTTTCTTTTGCATTACAGTGAATATGAGAAATCAACATTCGATCTTTACCAACCCCTTTTAACAAAGAAGCCAGCACACTTGCTGAAAAATCATGGGCATGAATAATATCCGGCTGAACCAAACGGATCACTCTTCGAATTTCCGTTATCCGAAAATTCCTCATCGGCAGATAACGCATCCCCCGCAATTTTCCTGCAATCTTTCCATTTGGAGAAGCATAATAAAACTCATACTCTTTTTGCAGTCTTTCCATAATCTCTATTGTCACTTTTTCTGCTCCCGCATAAATCTTTGACTTAAGAAGCATCAATACTTTTTTCATTTCTCCTAACTCTGCTCCAAATTTTCTATTTCTTTATAAATCCTTCTCATCTTTTGTACTGCTCGTTCCATAGAATACCTCTCTGCTTCCTTCCAAATCCTCCCCTCATTCTGCCCCTCTTTTACTGTTTGTCTCTCTGCTAAAAACTCTTCCATTTTCCTCTTATAAAACCCGCTTCGATTCCTCTCTACCAATTCCTCCTTTTCTGCCAATTCCCGATTTCCCCTGATATCGGAACAGATACAAAACAGCCCCGTCGCCTTTGCCTCCATCAAAGCAACCGGCAGTCCTTCCTGTTTTGAAGGAAACAAAAAACAATCTGAAGCAGCCAAAAGTTCCTTAATATCCTTCCGATACCCCAAAAACCGAATCCGATCCTTCAAGTGATAACGCCGAACCAACTTCCTTAACCTTCTCTCTTCCCTGCCCTCTCCACAGATAAGGTAAAAAACCGAATCCATTTTCTTAGAAAGCAGGGCAAACGCCTTTACTATCACCTGATGATTTTTCCTTTTCGTCAGCTCTCCTACACTAATAAAAACACAAGCCTCTTTCGAAATCCCTAATTCCTTTCTCTTCTTCTCTCTCAGACCAGCCGTCTTCTGATAGTCTTCAATCCTAATCCCCACCCCATTTACTCTCTCTACTCTGCCTAGCCCCTTCTTCCCACCCCGAAGCCGAAACCTTTTTGCCCTTTCAAAATCCTCCTGATTAATTGTAATCAGTACATCAGTATAATGAGCAAGCCACCGCTCCACCGGATAATAAAACAGCCAATTCTTCCAAGGTGCCCCGCGATAAAAATGAAACCCATGAACGGTATAAAACACTACTATACCCTTCTGCCCATTCCTGCGGCAGCTTTCAGCCGCCAGCCGACCAAGCACTCCCCCCATCGGCGTATGACAATGAACCAAATCAAACTGCTCTGCCTTTAAAACAGCCTTTAACTGCCGATATGCCCTTTGATTTTTCCACACTCGAAAGGGAGACCGAACAAAATCCACCTGATGACAAACCACCCCTGTCCCTTCTGCCCACTGATTATCCGAACCATAATGCGGATGTAAAAAATTACTGGCATAGTGAACTTCATATCCCATTTCTTGTAACATATATACCTTATCTAATTCAAACTGCGGCAGAAATCCACTGACCGTTGCAATAAACAATGCCCTTTTCATATCCCGTCCTTCTGGCTCTTTTTTCTTTTTCTTAATACCTCTCAGCACAACAAAAACTCTTATCACTCAAACAAGGTTCTCTCTTTACCTGTGCATCTGTCTTTTTTATCCAGACAAAAGCAGAAGAAGGCGGTGCTGTACCCAAAACAGAGATAACAAATACCTCTGCCTTTTTGCTGTTTCCAGCCATTTTCTTTTTATTTCTACTTAATCGTCTTCCTCCCATAAGCCTTTTTCTTCTGTCGTTTGACCTACTCAAACCACATCCTTAGACTTCTTTCTGAAAACGCTTAAGGAAATATCGTCCAATATTTTTTGCCGTATTCAAAGCCGTATTTCCCCGATGTCCATTCGGACAAAAAAACAACTGTCCCCCATAATAATTTCTGCCTGCCCTATGCCCTTCATTATAACGCAGAATCTTTTCCCCACATTCACTGCAGCAATCCGAAATATGATAAGGACGAATCGTTGTCACAAGAATCCCTTCCCTATATGCCTTATACTGCAGCTTGTGAATCATTGCCCTTCCCTGCCAATGATACAAATTCCTATGTAAAAACACACACTCCCCAGACAAAATCCCACTCTCATAATTCGGAACCACAATCACCTTAATTCGATTTTCCTTACAAAACTCCAAAATCTCCCGACTCACCTTATGGGCATAATATCCGTTAATTCGTTCCAATTTCCTATAAATCGCCCCATTTTCCCTCCTCCCCTCCTCTTTCCCTCTATCCTTCATCCCCCTGCGGCTCCCTTTACTTTTCTCTAACCTCTCTAACGCCTTCCTACGCTGGGCATCTCTTCTCTTTCCCCCATGCACAAAATAATGCTTCAAACATGCCCCATCCCAACTCATCACCACCGCTACAGCCAAACAATCACTATCAGGAAATGCCACCGCACAAATCTGCGGCTCCTCCCTCACTCGCTCCGCCACGGTTCGAATATCCGCTACCTGCAGTTCTACCGGAACATGCAGATAAGCCGCTTCCTTCTCAATTTTCAAAGCAGGAGACAATACCTTTCCCTCACCCGGAATCTTCCGCCCGGTATAGGGATAAACCACCCACACCCACTTTTCCCCATTATAGACTTTTAACTGAATCGAGCTTTCTCCAAACTCCCGATACATCCCCTTATAAAAAACAGGAGACCCATTAATGGCTGCTGCCTGAGAAGGAATCCGTCCATTTTTCCCCTCTTTCTCCTGCCACCTTTGACAAGAAGTAACATAACTTCTAACTAATCCAATCGCTGTATTAATAGCCGCCCGCCTAAAATAAAGCGGCAGTTTCCAATGATCCGGCAGCTTCCAAAGCGGTTCTTCCCCTCTTTTTCTCATCTCCTTAGTCCCAATACTCTGTTCCTCTAAACATCGAAGCAGCAGGAAATTACTTTGTTCCAAAAGTGACGTTTGATTCACCAAGATTTGATAATAATGCCACACTGCCTGATTATAAATCTGTTTTGTCAAAAGCAGCCAATCATGATGCCTGTTATAAAGCCTTAACCGATATGTAATTGTAATAAAACCCGTTTTTTCCTCTGACATAACAATCACCTTTTACATAAAACAAGATTTCCTACCCGCTCATATTGTTTTCATAGAGTAATCTACTCTAAGAAAAGCAGGATTTTCTTTCGTAAAATAAAGATTTTCTTTCAATTCTGACCAGAATTTTGACGGCTAAAATAA
>CAJUEI010000035.1 GCA_910585255.1 uncultured Lachnospiraceae bacterium | reverse complement strand
TACGCCCCTTGTGGACTTCCACCACAGACTGACGGCATGCCCGTCATACTCAAAATCGAGTAGGGAAATTTTCCCTACTCGCTGCACCAGGCGTCCATCAGTTTTACTGACCTATCTCATTTAGACGCTTGTATCTATAAAAGGAGCCATTGCCCAACAGATTTTAACTGTCTCTGCAATCACTCCTTATTATTTCACCTAAAAATAATTGATAAAATTCTCAATACTAATTTCCATATTTTCATACACTTCTCTCTCCCTAATAAATTCATGTCTAACACAAAAAAAGAGAGAAAACAATAGACAGTAGCATTTGTTACAATGCCGCTGCCCGCTATCCATAATATTCATACGAAAATTAGGAAATATTTGTTTTTCTCTATGTATTGCGATTTTTTACAGCTAAACGAAATGCTTTTTCCATTGCAGGAGTAAGTTTAGGAGAATCTTCATCAAATACAATTTCTCTTTTTGCTGCTTCCTCTATTTGCCTGATTTGTTCCTTTGTGGGTTTCTGATTTCTATCCAAAGTAACTGTTCGTATCATAATAAATGCTTCCTTCTGTTTTAGTGACAAGTTTTGCCGATATTAAACGTATGTTTTCTTTCCGTTCAGTATAAATTTCAATGTAATACCTCCCGTTCGTATTAAAAAGGTATTTATATTATACATTATTTTAGAAAGAAATAAAAGAACTATTGTATATTTAAAACATGTAAAATAAATTATTTTACAGCTAGAACTTGCCTATAATATATAAGGGTATGTCAGATTACTCCAACATACCCATAACTCTTCAAAAATATTGATTTTACAGCTATTTCTTCTTAACCAAAATATCTCTTTAATAACCCTTCAAATGCTTTTCCATGTCTAGCCTCATCACGAGCCATCTCATGTACGGTATCATGAATTGCATCCAAATTTGCAGCCTTTGCTCTCTTTGCAAGATCTACCTTCCCGCCTGTAGCACCATTCTCAGCATCTACTCTCATTTGTAAATTCTTCTTTGTACTGCTGGTTACTACCTCACCCAATAATTCTGCAAACTTTGCAGCATGTTCTGCTTCCTCATAAGCTGCCTTTTCATAATACAGACCGATTTCTGGATAACCTTCTCTATGAGCCACTCTTGCCATAGCCAGATACATACCTACTTCACTGCACTCACCCTCAAAGTTTGCTCTTAAATCAGCAAGAATATCCTCACTTACACCCTGTGCTACACCTACTACATGTTCTGCTGCCCAAGTCTTTTCTCCTGCCTGAAGAGTAAACTTAGAAGCTGGTGCCTTACATACCGGACAACTCTCCGGTGCTGCATCTCCTTCATAAACATATCCGCATACCTGACATACATACTTAGCCATTACTCTATTCTCCTTTTCTTTTTTTATATAAAACTATTTTCTTCTGTACTCCAAATTTCTTATAAAATAAAATTAATATCAGTAATCATTACTGTTTTAATATAACATTAACTTTCCTATTTGTCAACACCTAATTTATAATTTTTTTCAATCTCATTAATTAAAAGTATCCATTTTTACAAATTTCATGCACTTATTTTACAGATTTCATGCACTTCGCACACTGACCATAAAAAACCAACTGATGACTTTCAATCTTTCCGTCAAAATGTTCCTCCGCAATATGATTCATCTCACTCTGTTCCGGCATATTCAAATCCGAAACCATTCCACAGCTTTTACAGCAAAAATGATAATGCGGATACACCGTTCCATCAAAGCGATCTGCTTTCCCCTCACAAGAAAATTTCAAAATCTCTCCTCTATCTGCCAAAAAAGATAAATTCCGATAAACCGTTCCCAAACTAATATTAGGATATTCTTCACGAATTGCCATATAAATCGTATCTGCCGTAGGATGATCGGTACGGCTTGCCAAAAAAATCTTTATTGCTTCCCGTTGTCGGCTGTATTTTATCTGTTTCAACAAAACTCCTCCTCCCTCCGTTCAGCAAACAGCCAAAATACATAATAATAATAATTACTATTTTATAATAAATGATCTTCCTCTCTTTGTCAACCCATTCCAACTCACACAACCAGAGAACGCCACCTCTCGATCCAAAAATACCCCCTTCAAAAACCCCCTATTCCTAACTACCTCCAGAAGCAACCCAACCTACAGCCAAAATAAGCCAACTCAATCCGAAAAGTAATCTCTTTCCAACGATCCATCTCTCTATATCCAACAGGCAGCATAAATCAGCCAGAGTTGGGAAGCGATCTCTTTCTGATGTGACTTCGGAGGAAAGTTAGAAGGTCTTATGCCTCTGTCG
This sequence comes from uncultured Lachnospiraceae bacterium, assembly GCA_910585255.1. Classification (GTDB taxonomy): domain Bacteria; phylum Bacillota; class Clostridia; order Lachnospirales; family Lachnospiraceae; genus MGBC114844. Next base: position 20,459 of record CAJUEI010000035.1, on the reverse strand, counting down.
ATCCAGTAGGATTTTTTGCCATTCTCGAATGGCAAAAAAAGGGGTGTGTTTAGCCCGTTATACGGGCGAATTGCACCCCGATCCGTCCGGCTGGTTATCCCTCCATTCAGAGGCATTAGACCTTCTTACTTTCCAGAGAGCGGAACATCAGAAAGAGATCGCTTTCCAACTCTGGCGTCCCCATCTCTAGTATCCCCATCTCTGGCATCCTCCCTAATATCCCCCCACTATTCTCCCAAAATCTGCAATTCCATCTTCTGCTGCACCTTCTCCATCTGCTCCAGCACAATCGCCCGAATCTCTTCTTCCATCTTTTCCAAATTCTCCCGATCTTCCTCTTCCGTCCCTTCTCCAGCCTGATGCTCTATCTCTCCATTCCAGATCGCCCGAAAAGCAAGCTCCAACTCCATCCAATAATCAGTAACCTTCCGCATTTTCGGAAGCTGCACCGAATTCGCATATGCCTTTTCCACATTCACCAATTCCGCATTTTCATAACTCCCCATCGGCTTACAGCTCATCTTCCCCGTCAACCCATAAAAATTCTCAATATAAGTATCCGTCAAAAACACAGCAAAATCCTTTGCCGCCTTCTCACTTTTTCCATACGGATTGACCTCCACAAGATAATTCGTAGCAACCGCCTTAGACTTCAGCACTCCATTCATATCTAAAAAAGGAGCAATCCCATACTGCACCCCATTTGCCGCTGCCTCTTCTAAGCGGGAAAGACTCTGTGTCCCGGCAATTGTATAGAGAATCTTACCATTTAAAAACTCCTCTAATACCGTCTGATAATCACTCTCTGCCGCATCAAAATACAGACTTTGATTCAGATTTTTATAAAAACTCAATGCCTCTACCACCGATTCATTGGTAAGATCAATCACCGTTTCATCATCCCCATAAGGTCCCCCTAAATTCAAATAAGCACCTACAAATCCATAATTATAGTAGAGATTCTGCACATCCCATTTCAATATCGTTTCAATCCCTTCAAAAGTCACTCCATCTGATCCATACTGTACAGAAAAATCAAGAATTTCCTGAAAATCAGCAGGACAATTCTCTACAAAATTTTTATTATAAAGAAAAAAAGAAGTCTCATAATAAAAAGGATACCCTAAACTTTTTCCCTGCCAGACACATGCAGAAACAGCCGGCTCGGGATAATCCGCAATTCCTACATCAGTCTCTGCAGTAAGCCCCGAAAGATACGCCTTTTCCAATGAATCACTATTTAAAACATACAGATCCACACCTCCCTGCTCTCCAGAAATATTGGTCTGATTAATCGACTCCAGATAATCAATAGAGGACTGCTCCTCCACAAGAATAGAAATTCCGGTCTGCTCTCGATATGCCTCTGCTGCCTGATTGATATAAGGTGCAATTTTTGGATCCGTATACCATATCGTAAGCTCTTCCACTTCTGCTCTTGTCTCTAAATTGCTCTCCGATGTCTCTTCCTCCCTCTTTTGCCCGCAGCCTCCAAGCACTACAGCCAAGAAAAAAATTACCATACCGACTGCAAATTTCTTTACGTTTTTTAAATATACTTTTTTCATCCTCAGCATGATTTTCTCATTCCTTTCCCAAAAAAACCTTCGTATTTATTCCATTTTTTCCTGTTATCGTCTATTCCGCTCATAAAAAAAGGAATCATTCACAACCCTCCCCAGTCGCTTCTGATTCCCTTTCGATTCTTTACTTTACAAAACAGATTCTATTGCCTTTTGTAATATAGACAACATCTCATCTATATTTTCTTTTGTAATAACAAGCGGCGGAACGAAACGGATCACATTTGATCCGGCTGATATTAAAATCAGTCCCAAATCCAACGCTTTTAGTATAATATCCCCAACCGGAATTGTCAATTCCAATCCTTGCATAAATCCTCTTCCCCGTCTCGCTTTTACCGAATCATATTTTTCCACAAGCCGATCCAGTCCCGCTTCCAAATAGGCACTATTTTCTCTTACATGTTCTACCAGATGAAGCTCTTCAAATAGATCCAGTACCTTAGAAACTGCCGCACAAGCCAAAGGATTTCCGCCATAAGTTGTCCCATGATCACCCGGAACCAATGCCTTTGCCACACGTTCTACTGCTGCAAAAGCCCCCACTGGAATTCCGCAGCCAAGTGCCTTTGCCATCGTTATAATATCCGGTTTTACTCCATACTGCTGCCAAGCAAACATCGATCCCGTCCGCCCCATTCCGCACTGAATTTCATCAAAAATCAGTAAGATATCTCTCTGATCACAGACTTCCCTCAGTCCCTGCAAGAATTCCAGATCTGCAGGATAGATACCGCCTTCTCCCTGTATCGGCTCTAAAATAATGGCACAAGTTTTCTCTGTAATCTGTTCCAATACACTTTCTAACCGATTAAATTCTGCAAATTTTACACCGCCAATCAACGGCTTAAATGGTTCCTGATATTTTACATTGCCTGTTACAGAAAGTGCTCCAAGACTTCTTCCATGAAAAGAATGTTGCATTGCAATGATTTCATGATCGGTTCGATTCTCTTTTAGATAGGCATACTTTCTTGCCAGCTTTATCGCTCCCTCAATTGCTTCTGTTCCACTATTGGTAAAAAATACCCGATCCATCTGCGATGCCTTTACTACCTTCTGAGCCGCCTCTGCCAGAGGAACATGATAATATAAATTCGAAGTGTGAATCAATCGATCCACCTGAGCCTTTACTGCATCATTATAAGCTTTATTCTGATAACCCAATGCAAATACAGCAATGCCGGCTCCAAAATCCAGATATTTTTTTCCGCTTACATCATATAGATAGACTCCTTCTCCTCTTTCTAATACAATCGGATAGCGGTTATAGGTATGAATCAAATTTTCTTCTGCTATCTGAATATAGTCCTGCTGTTCCATTTTCTTTCTCCTACTTTCCTTTATTTTTTATTTTCATGATAATATCTAGGTTCCGATTCTCCTAAAATAGCCGTTCCAATTCCCTTATTTGTAAATATCTCCAAAAGCAGACAATGCGGGATTCTTCCATCTAAAATATGTACTCTTGAAACCCCGTTTTCAATCGCATCAATACAGTTATTCAGCTTTGGAAGCATCCCGCCTCCTATTGTCCCGCCGGCAATCAATTCCTTTGCTTCATCAATTCCCAATTCGGAAATTAAGCTGCTTTTATCAGAAGGGTCTTTCATCACCCCTTCAATATCTGTTAAAAATGCCAATTTCTCCGCTTTTACTGCACGAGCGATGGCACAGGCAGCATCATCTGCATTAATATTATAACTGTGGAAAGTCTGATCCATTCCAATCGGACAGATAATCGGCAAAAAGTCCTTTTCCAGTAAATCATAGATAATCTTAGGCGTGACTTCTGTCACTTCTCCTACAAATCCAATATCCTCACCATTGGAATATTTTTTCTCTACTTTTAACAATCCGCCGTCTTTTCCGCTGATTCCAACTGCTTTAATCCCTAATTCCTGCACATCCTGAACCAGTTCTTTATTTACCTTATTTAATACCATCTCTGCAATTTCCATAGTTGCTTCATCTGTTACACGCAAGCCATTGATAAAACGTGGCTCCATTCCTACTTTACTAACCCACTTGCTAATTTCTTTTCCGCCGCCGTGTACAATAATGGGCTTAAATCCGACTAATTTTAACAGTGTTACATCTTTTATTACATTCTTCTTTAATTCTTCATCTACCATTGCACTTCCGCCATACTTTACCACAATAATCTTTCGATTAAACCGCTGAATATAAGGCAGTGCCTCGATTAAAACTTCTGTCTTCTGCAATAAAATATCCATATCGTTCCGATCCATCTTTTTTTCCTCCCATTTGCTCTGCCGATTACGGGAACATCGGCACCTGCAGTAATCCTTCCTGTTCTTTTAATCCAAACATAATATTCATATTTTGAACCGCCTGTCCTGCTGCTCCCTTTACCAAATTGTCCATTGCTCCCATCATAATCATATGATTGGTTCGCCGATCCACTTTAAAATTGACATCGACATAATTACTTCCCTCTACCCATCTGGTCTCAGGACAGACTCCTGCTTCTAATACTCTTACAAATGTTTCGTTTTGATAATAACGGTGATAAATTGCCCTTATCTCTTCTTCCTCTATCTCCTGAAGCAGTGCTGCATATGCCGTAACTAAAATTCCCCGATTCATAGGCACCAGATGCGGCGTAAAGTTAATAATTACCGGAACCCCTGCCTGATAAGAAAGCTGTTCTTCAATCTCCGGTGTATGCCGATGGGTTGTTACTCCATATGCCTTTATATTCTCATTTACCTCACAAAACAGGTTGTTGACCTTCGCCCCTCGTCCTGCACCGGAAGTTCCTGATTTCGCATCAATAATAATGGTATTGGGATCGATCACTCCTTCTTTTACAAGCGGATAAATTGTTAAAAATGAACAAGTCGGATAACAGCCCGGATTTGCCACCAATCTGGCATTTTTAATTTTCTCCCGATTGATTTCACAAAGTCCATATACAGCTTCTTCCAAAAACTGCGGACTTTTATGCTCTATTCCATACCATTTTTCATAGACGGCTTTCTCTTTTATTCGAAAATCCGCACTTAAATCAATAATCTTTACTTTCGATAAAATTTCTTCATTTACCAATGAAGCACACAGTCCCTGCGGTGTTGCCGTAAAAATCACATCTACCCGCTCTGCCAGTTCCTCCATATTGTCATCTAAACAGGTATCCTCTACAAGCTGAAACATATTGGCATATACTTCTGCATACTTTTTCTCAATATAGCTGCGGGAACCGTACCATTGAATCTCTGCCTCTTTATGCTGCAGTAACAACCGCACCAATTCATTTCCTGCATACCCGGTTGAACCGATAATCCCTACTTTTATCATAAATTGTTCCTCCTCTTTTCAATCTCAATTCTTTATTATATCCTTTTTTCCCAACAAGTAAAGCGTTTTATTTGCTTATCCTTATTTTCTGAAACCTGCTTTTATGATTTTATAATTATACATATACTATGTATATTATGCAAGTACTTTTTTCTATTTTTTTAATATTCCCATTCTTTTTTTATAAAAAAGTCAAAAAAGTACTTGCACTTTCCCTAGTGCTGCGGTATATTTAGTATTGATTTATAAATTTACAGGAGGTTGATTATTTATGAAAGATAAAGTAATTTTAGCGTATTCCGGCGGACTGGATACCACAGCAATTATTCCATGGTTAAAAGAAAACTATGACTACGATGTAATCTGCGTCTGTGCAGATGTAGGACAAGGCAATGAATTGGACGGATTAGAAGAACGTGCGAAATTTTCCGGGGCATCTAAATTATATATTGAAGATTTAGTAGACGAATTTGTAGATGACTATGTAATCCCAACCGTTCAGGCAAATGCTGTATATGAAAATAAATATTTACTGGGTACCTCTTTTGCAAGACCTGTTATTGCAAAAAGATTAGTAGAAATTGCAAGAAAAGAAAATGCTGTAGCCATTTGCCACGGTGCAACCGGCAAGGGAAATGATCAGGTTCGCTTTGAATTAACGATCAAGGCTTTAGCTCCTGATCTGAAAATTATTGCCCCATGGCGGTGCAACGATACCTGGAATATGCAATCTCGTGAAGATGAGATCGAATACTGCAAACAGCATGGAATCGATCTGCCTTTCTCTGCCGACAGCAGCTACAGCCGTGACCGCAACTTATGGCATATCAGTCATGAAGGTCTGGAATTGGAAAGTCCTGCCAATGAACCAAATTATGACCACTTATTGGTACTTGGTGTCACACCAGAAAAGGCTCCTGACGAGGGAGAATATGTCACTATGACATTTGAAAAAGGGGTTCCTACCAGTGTAAATGGAGAAAAGATGAAACCTAGCGATATTATTCGTAAGTTAAATGAACTTGGCGGAAAACATGGAATCGGTATTATCGATATTGTAGAAAACCGGGTAGTTGGTATGAAATCTCGTGGTGTCTATGAAACTCCAGGCGGAACAATCCTTATGGAGGCACATACCCAATTAGAAGAGCTGATTTTAGATCGGGATACATTAGATTATAAAAAACTGGTAGCTGTAAAATTTGCCGATCTGGTATATGAAGGAAAATGGTTTACTCCTCTGCGGGAGGCATTACAGGCATTTATTGAATCTACTCAGGAATATGTAACCGGAGAGGTCAAGTTTAAACTCTATAAAGGAAATATTATTAAAGCAGGAACTACTTCTCCATATAGTCTATACAGTGAATCCCTTGCCAGCTTTACTACCGGAGAGCTCTATGATCACCACGATGCAGAAGGATTTATTAATCTGTTTGGATTATCTATGAAAGTTCGTGCTATGCTGGAAGCGGAAAGAAATAAAAAATAGTAGAATAATCAGACTGATTGAATCATAAAACCGGATAAGGAATTACTTCGGGGAGGACAAAATTCCTCCCCGTTATTTTACACGTTTCGTTTCTTCTTAAAACTCTCTCTATTCATCTGCTCCCTGCATAGCATCATATCCCTCTTCTCCGGTTCGAACCTTAATTGCATTTTCCACATGATAGATAAATATCTTCCCATCTCCAATATGCCCTGTATAAAGTACTTTTTTTGCTGTATTAATTACATCAATTACTGGTACCTTAGCCACTACAATTTCCACCTGAATCTTAGGCAAAAGCTGCATATCGACCGGAATCCCACGATAATATTCAAAGGCTCCTTTTTGAACCCCGCATCCAAGTACCTGCGTTACCGTCATACCAGTTACTCCAATTTCATTTAATGCATGTTTTAAAGCCTCAAACCTCTCTTGCTTTGTTAAGATTTCGATTTTTGTCAATGCTATATCTGAAGCTGTATAAGTATCTTTTATCTTCACCTGTACAGGAACTGCTTCCTCTACAGAAACCGATGCTTCTGGCATACTTTTATTTTTTATACCTGCAGCAGGAATAGCAGGAACAGCAAAATCTGCATAAGCACTGACCAGTCCATGTTCTGTACTGTCCAGTCCTTCTATCTCTTCTCTTTCTGTTACACGCAGACCAACTGTTTTATGAATCACAGTAAAAATAATAGTCATTGTAATCACTACCCAAAGAATTACACTGCCGACTCCCAGACACTGAACGGCAAACATATGTACACCTCCGCCATAGAATAATCCTCCCTCTACAGCAAACAACCCAGTTAAAAGTGTTCCCAATGCTCCGCAGCATCCATGCACGCCAATCGCCCCTACAGGGTCGTCTATTTTCAATCCCTTATCTACAAATTCAATTACTACAACCACAGCAATCCCAGCTACAATCCCAATTATCGCTGCTCCAAATGGAGAAACCACATCACAGCCTGCGGTAATTGCTACCAATCCAGCAAGTGAACCATTTAATGTCATAGAAACATCCGGTTTTTTATAACGAATCCAAGTAAATAACATCGTTGTACAAGTTGCTACAGCAGCAGCCAAATTTGTTGTTACAAATATACTGGCTGCAGAAGTGACTGCTTCATCTGAATCCATCGCTACTGTTGAACACCCGTTAAATCCAAACCAGCAAAACCAAAGAATAAAAACTCCAAGTGCACCCAATGTTAAACTATGACCCAGAATTGCCCGAGACTTTCCTTCCTTTGTATATTTTCCAATCCGAGGTCCTAAAATCTTTGCTCCGATAATCGCTGCAACCCCTCCAACCATATGAACTGCAGTTGAACCGGCAAAATCGTGAAATCCTAACTGACTTAACCATCCTCCGCCCCAAATCCAATGCCCGGAAATCGGATAAACAAATAAGGAAATTGCTGCACTATAGATACAATAGGAGACAAATTTTGTCCGCTCTGCCATAGCACCAGATACAATCGTTGCTGCCGTGGCACAAAATACAGTCTGAAAAATTAAAAATGCAGAAAAAGGAACTCCGTTTGGAAGAATAAAAGAATAATCTTTTCTTGTAAAAAAATCAAACCATCCAAATACACCGCTTCCTGCTCCAAACATAATCCCAAAACCAACCATCCAAAAAATTGGTGTTCCAATACAAAAATCCATTAAGTTTTTCATAATAATATTTCCTGCATTTTTTGCCCTAGTAAATCCTGTTTCTACCATAGCAAATCCTGCCTGCATAAAAAATACCAATGCAGCTCCAAGTAATACCCAAATTGTGTTGACCGCTGAAAACATAATAATCTCCTCCCTCACAAAAATAAATCTGCATCCTGCTCGCCGTGCCGGGCGTCCGTCAGCTCTGCTGACTTATTTCTTTTGGACGCCCATGTACATAAAAAAAAACGTATCGCCGAAGCGACACGCCTTTGTGTCAGATTTATTCCGTTTGTAATTTTTTATTTCGGTGGTGATTCTAACTCCAAATTCTAGAAAAAGATTGAAAAAAACGGACATATCGATTAAACTAAATAAAAAACCAAATCTTTTTATTTTAAACCAGAAAGGAGTTGTTACCAATGGATTATCACCCATTTTTACTTTGTTGTATGTCCCAGCCATTACTCCCATTTACCACGGATTCCTGCCAAACCTATCAGAAACGATCTGCTATCCCCTTTACGTTCTCTTCCTTTTGGGGTACGTCTGTTCCCTGCATATGGATTCCCAATACCTGCTATACCCTAATCTGCAATTTAACCAAAGGCTATCTGCTCGATCTCCCCTCTGCAGCCACACCGAGAGAGCTTACTTTTGAAAAAAACTGTTATTATTTTAGTATTATCTTCTTTCCTGGTATACTCCCTTCCAATGCCCTAAAAAATACCTCAATCCTTCTGCACACGCTTACGCTTTCTCCTCTGTTTGCCACACAATGTTCTCTTCTGCTCTCTCTTTTAACCTCGGACTATCTGCAGCTTCCGTCCCCTCTTGTCCGACAAAGCTTAGATACTCTAGCCTCATCTAACGGCTCTCTTTCTATCCAGCAGTTAGCCCAACACGTATCCTACTCTGAACGCCATATCCGCCGCCTATTAGAATCCAGCTTCAGCTACCCGCCTAAAATGTTAAACCGTATTCTGCGGTTTCAACATTCTTTACAGGAACTTTTAAAAATGCCGAATCGGAATAACTCCGAATTTATCCAATTCCTCGCCTACTCCGATCAGGCACATTTCCAGCGTGAATTTAAAACCTTTACTGCAATGACTCCACGCCGCTTTATTCAATTTATAGGGCAAAACCGGCTGCTGTCCTCTATAGAACCGGTCCAAGAAGCCTAGAAACCTGTTCCTTAAACCGCACAATCAGATTTCTCCGGCTGTAGTCATACTTTGTAATCTCTGTTGATTTGTGCAGATCATTTAAGAAAATATCCGTCATCTGCTGCCCGATTTTATAGCTGTAAATTACGGCATTGACTTCAAAATTTAAAAAGAAACTGCGGCTGTCCATATTGGCAGTCCCATAACAGGATATCATCCCATCAACTACAATTCCCTTGGCATGCAGGAATCCATTGTCATAGGTATAGCATTTAATCCCGGCTGCCAGCATATCTCCAATATAAGAATAAGTTGCCCAATAGACAAAAGGATGATCCGGCTTGCAGGGAATCATAATTCGAACATCTACCCCAGACATAGCCGCAATTACCAATGCATCCATTAAAGATGCATCTGGTATAAAATAAGGAGTCTGAATATAGACACTCTTCTTTGCTTTTGCAATCATTCGTATATAAGTATTATGAATCTGTGGATAGCGAGAATCTGGTCCGCTTGAAATAATCTGTATGCCGATTCCTCTGGATTTCTTTTCTGCATCCTCTGTTTTCTTCTGCTGCCTTAATTCCTCCTTTTCTTCCTCCCTCCAAAGTGTCTTATCTGAAAATAAATTTTGTTTTGCCGCATAGTCCCAATCCATTACAAACCGCAGTTTTAACCCAATTACTGCTTCACCGATAATCCGAAGGTGAGTATCTCTCCAATAGCCAAATTTCGGCTCCAATCCAATATACTCTTTTCCAATATTAAATCCACCTACAAATCCTACCTTTCCATCGATTACCACAATTTTCCGATGATTGCGGTAATTAACACGAAGCTGCAACCTTCCGAACAGTGCCGGAAAAAACTGTACTACCTCAATTCCCTGTGCCTGAAGCCGTTTCCAATAGGATTTTCGTACAAAACGCCCTCCCATTCCATCTACCAAAATCCGAACTGAAACACCTTCTTTTACTTTTGGTATTAAATGTTTAACAAAACGTTCAAATAAAATATCACTTTTTATAATATAGTATTGTATAAAAATATAATGTTCTGCCTGATCAATTGCCTCTATTAATGCATCAAATTTTGCATTTCCATCTGTATAGATTTCTACTTCATTTTCTTCTGTATAAACTGCCTGAGATGCTTCCAAATTATAAAGCACCAAATCTTCATATTCTTTCAATTCTTCATCTGAAATGCAAAATTGATTTCGAAAGATATTCTCCTCCTGCTTTTGAATATAAGAATTTAAGGCATCCTCAATCTCTTTTGTTTTAAACATTTTCAGTTTTCTCATATTCATCCCAAGTAGCAGATAAAATACAAATCCTATAATAGGAATAAAATACAATAAGAGCAGCCATCCCCAAACCGCACGCGGATCTTTTCGTTCAAAAAACACAATAATAATTGCAAAAATACAATCTACTAAAAGCAGATGTTCCGATAAAAACCCTATGAAAAAGCATAGCGTTTCCCACAATTCCTGCATAACAATTCCTCCTTTTCTCTACTCATTTTACCCACACCCTGCTTATAGTATATCACACTTTAAAAAATGGTGTAAAATTTTATCCGATTTTCCAATTATAAAGATTTGAAAATCATTAACTTTACACCGCTGCTTAATATAAAAACTTAAAAATCATCAAATTTACCCTGCTACTTTAAAAAATAAGTTTGCATTTCTTTCATTTCATGTTACAATATAAGCTAGTTAGAATCAGACAGCCTATTCGCTGTTCAATGATTTACTCAGTTACATAGAGTTATGGAGGTTATTATGACAGTATTAAAAGTTCTTCTTATCATTCTGCTTATCCTCATTGTCATTTTCACCATATTGTACTTCCTCGGTAGAAAAATGCAGAAAAAACAAGCAGAACAACAGGCAACTATGGATGCAGTCGCACAAAATCTATCACTTTATATTATTGACAAAGCCAGATTAAAACCCGCTGAAGCGAACCTGCCCAAAATTGTAGTAGATTCCATTCCCAAATATATGCGGCGTTTTAAACTGCCTATTGCAAAAGTAAAAGCAGGTCCTCGTATTATGTCTTTAATTTGTGATGAACAAGTATTTGCCCAAATCCTTCCGAAACAGGAAGTTAAAGCAACCGTAAGCGGGATCTATATCACCAGTGCGAAACGAATCCGAGGACCTGTTCCAGAGCCAAAGAAAAAGAAAAAATTCTTTGATCGCTTTCGGAAGAAAAATGCAGAATCTGCAGATCCAAAAAAAGCTGCAAATGGAAAAGACAAAAAGGAACAAAAATCCGACAGTAAAAAACAGACCAACAGCAAAAAAAATAAATAATGTTCTGCAGCAGCAAAAAAATATCAAAATAAAAAAGGCTTGGAAAACACTAAAAATCCTATATTTTCCAGAGCCTTTTTCTTGATTTAATTTCTTTCCGAAAGTGCCAGTTCTGCATTCTGCTTTGCTTTTACTACAATTGTAATCACACAATCCGATATAAATTCATAATTAATATCCAATGCATAATCCACTACAATCCGAATATCTTCTTCCCTCTCTTCAATCTGTATTCGGTTTGTATACAATCCAATCATCAGATTTCCAAACGGTGTATTATAATAGGTCATATTCTTTTTCTTTTCTTCAAAGATCATATGCACGTTGGTCAATCCTTTTTTGGTTATATCTACAATCCCATCTGTAAATTTAATCGTATTTTTTGAAACTCCTTCATATTCTTCTATCATCTCATCATAGAGAACATACTGTTTTCCACCACGGTTAAAATACTGTCCGCCTGTAATCACTTCTATTACTTCATCCGAATTTACTGCAAACTGCAGCCCTGAGACGGATACTAATACCTCTTTTGTCATAATCTTCCCTCTAATTCTAATATTCCTCAATATTAATCTGTATCGTCCGTTCTGCCGAGCAGGGCAGAATAGATGCTGCAAACTGTTTAAATCGATCCGGCGTATCACTGACATAAAACATATGCATCTGTTCAATATCCTGTTTTTTCGTATTTTCTAATTTCTCTTTGTGTAAAAGACGCTGCAGCTCCCTTGCCGTTTCATATGCCGGATTTACCAAAGTTACACTTTCTCCCATCAATCTGCCAAGCGTACTGCGTAAAAGGGGATAATGCGTACACCCTAAAATCAATGTATCGATTCCCTGTTGTTTAATCTCTTCTAAATAGCGATCCGCTATCGCATCTAAAATAGGATCATTTAAAAAAGTTCCCTCTTCCACAATCGGTACAAAAAGCGGGCATGCTTTTCCGATTACTGTAAGTTCTGGATTTAAGTCCTGAATAAAATGTGTATAAATCCTGCTCTGAATCGTTGCTTCTGTACCGATAATTCCAATTTTCCCATTTTGTGTCGTATGGGCTGCAATTTTTGCCCCCGGCTTAATTACACCCAGAATCGGAATGTCCAGCTCCCGCCGGATATCCTCTAATGCAAGTGCACTTGCTGTATTACATGCCACAACAATTGCCTTCACCTCTTTTGTCCGCAGAAAACGGACAATCTGCTTTGAATACTTTAAAATCGTAGCTCTTGACTTTGTTCCATAAGGTACACGGGCGGTATCACCAAAATATACAATCTTTTCATTTGGTATCTGCCGCATAATCTCCCTTGCTACGGTAAGACCACCAAATCCAGAATCAAATACACCAATTGGTGCATTTTGCAGTTCCATCTGCCTCATACCTCTGCCTCCTCTTATCCCTACTTATGTAAATCTAACAAGAGCACTCTGCAGCAGCTTCCCTATCAAAGTTTGTTTGCTGATTCCTCTTGCCTCCCAAAGCATCGGATACATACTGATACTGGTAAATCCAGGAAGGGTATTCATCTCATTAAATACCACTTCATTGGTATCTTCCGTTAAGAAAAAGTCTACTCTGGACAGCCCATATCCATCCAATGCCCGGAATATTGTCACAGCATCCTTTCGTATCTCTTCTTCTTTTCCCATTGGCAGTTTCGGTGCAATTACTGTCTTAGATTCTGTACTTTGATATTTCGCTTTATAGTCATAAAATTCTGCAGCAGCCAATACCTCTCCAACCCCGGATGCCCTACTGTCCGCTCCGCCCAATACGGCACATTCTAATTCTCTTCCCACAATCTGCTCTTCTACTAAAATCTTTCGATCATGTTCTGCAGCCAGCATTAACCCATCAATTAAATCCTCTCGATCCTCCGCTTTTGACACACCACAGGAAGAACCCGCATTGGACGGTTTTACAAAAACAGGATAGGTCAATGTACTCTCGATCCGTTTTATCGTCTCTTCCATCTTTACCAATTCTTGTTTTTTAACTGCTACATAGGCCGCCTGCCGAATTCCAAGCGTATCTACAATCTTTTTGGTATATAATTTATCCATAGCCACACTAGATGCCAATACCCCACAGCCCACATAAGGAATTCGAGCCAGTTCCAAAAGCCCTTGTACTGTTCCGTCTTCTCCATATAAACCATGTAAAACCGGAAATACAATATCCAGCTTCTTTTTTGTTACCCGACTGCCTTCTATTAAAAGCAGACATTTGTCTGTGGCATCTGGAGAAAGAACTGCCTGAATTTTGCCTGTTTTCCATGCTCCGCTTTGAATCTCTTCAACAGAATTTGTAAGAATCCATTTCCCTTCTTTCGTAATTCCAATTAGAATAATTTGATATTCCTCTTTATCTATATTCGAAATAATGGTTACTGCTGAAATGCAGGATATCTCATGTTCGGAAGACTGTCCGCCAAATAACACTCCAACTGTTTTCTTCATCGCTCTTATCCTTTTGCAACTGTTCCCTATGCCCAGTTACATCCTTTCTTAATTCTTATTCTCTTTTTCACCTTCACCGTTGTCATCCTTTTGCAGTAAGAATAGATTCCCACTTACACTGTATGAATTCCCCCTGTAAACTATACCAATTTTTTGCTATTTTTATAAAAAAATAATAGAATCCTTTTTATTTTACCCTGAATACGAAAATTGTTCAACCCCTGTATAACTATTTTCGAAAATGGGAAGGATTAACATATCAAAAGAAAGATACAGTAAAATAATAAGGAGGAATTCTATGAATTTTCATAAAAATAAATGGTATTTTTTTCTGCAAAAAAACAGTATTTTTTCCGTGATCTTTATTTTTATCGGATTAATAAGCATTGCTTTTGCTTTTACTTCTACTTTTATCCACCTGCAAAAAAACTCTGTCTATGCTGCAGCACAGCAGGAACTTGCTTCCCATGTCGTTCGGTTTCATGTCTTAGCAGAGAGTGATTCTAAGGAAGATCAAGAACTAAAGTTATTAGTGAAAACTGCCGTTTTAGAATATATGGAGCAGCCTTTAGCCCGTGCCGATAGTGCAGATGAGGCACTGGAAATTTTAGAGCAATACACTGACGATATTATTCGTGTTGCCTCTGATACACTAGCAGAACAAGGTTCCTATCTATCTGTAAAGGCTGGAACCGAGCGGGTCTACTTTCCAGAAAAGACCTATGGAGATCTTACCTTTCCCGCTGGTTACTATACTGCTTACCGTATTCTGCTTGGATCGGGTGAAGGGCAAAACTGGTGGTGTGTTCTATATCCGCCTCTCTGTTTTATTGATGTGACTCATTCTATTGTACCGGAGGAATCTAAAGAGGAAATTAAATCCTTTTTAAGCGAAGAAGAATATGCCCTTCTTATAGCCGAAGATAACAATTTTGCTTTATCTGATACAGACAGTAACAGCCAAAATACAATAGAAATTCGTTCCCGTCTTTTCGACTGGCTTACTTCTTTGGCTCCGTAGAACCTTCCATTTTTACTCTCTGTGATATCGTAAGTTTCTGATTATCAATATGAAGGCGAATTGCAGACTTGGCACGCTCAATATCCCGAGTCTGAATCGCCTTTGCAATTTCTTGATGCTCCTGTACCAGCTTTTCCCTCTGCTGCTCCTCCTTCATATATTCCAAGCGATAACGATACATCTGTTCTCGAAGATTATTCAGCATCTGCTGCAGACGTTCATTCTCCGCTGCCATATAGATAATCTCATGAAAATCAATATCTTGTTTGGCTATCTCTGTTAAATTTCCCATCTTTAAGGCATCTTCAAAATTGTGATTTTGTTTGTCAAACTGACTAAATTGACTTTCATCCATTCGCTGGCAGGCAAGTGTCACAGCCAGTTCTTCCAAAGCTTTCCGAACTTCCAATACATCCCTCATATTCTTCTCTGTAATACTGGCAACTTCTGCTCCTTTTCTGGGCACCATCACTACCAGACCTTCCAGCTCCAACTTTCGAATGGCTTCTCTAACCGGTGTACGGCTGACTCCAAGCCGTTCTGCAAGCTGAATTTCCATCAATCGTTCTCCGGGTTCTAACTCTCCCTTTAAAATCGCCTGCCGTAATGTCTGAAATACTACATCACGCAGCGGCAGATATTCCTCCACTACCGCCTTTAATTGATCCTGCATCCGTCTGCCCTCCTCTGTCTGTTTCTCTCATCTCTTTTCCCTGTCTTTTTCTTAAAAGTCAAACCTCTTCTGCCGTCTTCCGCCTATGATTCGGCTGATAAAACTTAGTAATATAAACCTGTCGGCTAATCTCTGCCTTCTTTAAAGCCTCATACCCTCGTTCGGCACGCTCCCTACAGTCAAATAGTCCAAACACGGTAGGACCGCTTCCGCTCATCAGCACATTTAACGCACCGCTCTGCCGAATCTGTTCTTTTATCTTAGCAACAACGGGATAATTAGGAATCGTAACAGTTTCCAATACATTCCCCATCTGATCCGCTAACTGATATAAATTGCCGTTTTCAATTGCCGTTATCATTCCGTCAATATCTGGATGCTGCTCTAATTTCTCCACATCCAAATTTTCATATACAAACTTTGTCGATACACTGACAGGCGGCTTTGCCATCAGTACCCATGCATCTGGAGCAGCAGAAAGCGATTTTAATTTTTCTCCGATTCCTTCGGAAAGAGCGGTTCCTCTCATCAGACAGTATGGTACATCTGCTCCCAATTTTATCCCTTGTTCCATTAATTCCTCTAAAGACAAGCCAAGCTGATACATCCGATTGATCCCATAGAGAACTGCAGCAGCATCGCTGCTTCCCCCTGCCAGCCCTGCCGCTATAGGAATATATTTTTGCAGTTCAATCTCTATTCCGCCCTTTATCTGATATTCTTCCATCATAAGCCTTGCAGCACGATAAACAATATTTTCGGCATCGGTAGGAAGAAAATATAAATTTGTCCGAATCCGAATTCCCGCCTCTTGCTGCTTTGTCAAACAAATACGATCATAAATTCCAACCGTCTGCATAATCATCCGAACCTCATGATACCCATCTTCCCTCTTTCTCAGTACATCCAGCCCCAGATTAATCTTTGCATAAGCCTTTAATTTCATTCGATTCAACACAAAAACCTCCTACCTTTGTCTATTTACTATTATGCAAGTGAGCCCATCGGATCCCAAGGTGCCAATTCAATCGGCTCTTCCTCCAATGCTTTCTTCCACTCTTCTGTCAAATATTTTTTATGAATAATCACCTGATACGTAAACTCATCAAACCAAGCATCACTAGCTATAAAATATCCCTTTTTGCCGGGTTCCTCCCCCCAGCTATTTTCAATTTTCCAACGATTTGGCCTTCCGTCCCGATCCAAATTTACTCCGACCAATACCATCGCATGATTCATTGCACTGTCACGATAGTCCAAGCGTTCCTCTTTTGTCATAGACAAATCCAATCCTCCTAATATCTCTCCATAGACAAAAGAATTCTGATCCAAAATCCCATCTGTTCTGCTGCTGTACTTTCCATAGTCGCTGCCAAACCAAACGGCTTCTCCATCTTTTAACTGCTGTACTGCTAATTTCTTTAATTCTTCCATTGGCAGATTCAGATAGCGAATCTTTCCCTCTACCACATTTCCAAGGTACTTTACGGTATAAGTCTTTCCATAAGGCTTGTCCTTTGTAGGGGCATGAATCACACTGACATAATCTTCTAGTGCCAGTTTAATATATTTTTCATAAAAAGAATGAGGCGTAAGATCATAGTCTATATGATACTGCCGCTCCTTATCTGTATAAGCAAAATCAAACCGCTCTACCGGTCTTCCAAAACAAATGCAAAGTGCCCGAAACAGTTCTTCTAACATCTCTTCTTTTCTTTCAGAAGGATCGTTTCCTTCTTTTACTAATGCCCTCAGCTCTATGGCATCCTTTCTCAGCTTCATATTGAGTATCTGCGACATATTATGTGTATTACTAGACTGAAATGTTTCCGGCATAACACTAGACGGCACAATTCCATATTTTTGAATTAAACTTACCATCATATCCCACTGCCCGCCATCATTTAATCCCGATAAAATCCAATTTACTGTGCGATCCGAAACTTCTAAATCAGCCGAATCAATAATGGACTCTAAAAAGAAATTCATCTTTTCAAACTTGTCCCAAAAAGCAAGATAATTTCCAGACAGTTCAAATTTTTCCATATTGCAGTTTTTAGCTACCAATTCCCGCATAATATTCATAGAAGCAAACAACCAGCAGCGACCACTTTTTTTCTGATCCATAGTGCCTCTGGTCGGTATTTCAATCGAAAAGCTATTCTCTAACTTTGCCGCATCCATTGGGCTAAATGCCACATCCGACAATACTGTCTTAGCAGCGGCAGCCGTAAAAGTTTTCGCTGTTTTATCCTTCTCATAATTCTTCTGAAATCGTTCAATCATTTGTGCCGTAATCGGTTTTGCGTTTCTCATCCTTTTCATCCTCTCTGTATTATTTTTACTTTTCTAATCCAAACCGCTAATAACATCTATCTTTTATTTTATCAGCCATAGTTATCATAGCCTCTTTCTCTATTCTTGTCAAACTTTTTTCCCGTTTACTAATGATGTCGTAAAAGAAAACATAAAAAAACAAAATATCAGAAAGGGAGTACTGCCAAACTTCGGCATCCTCCCTCGGCTGCATCTTTTCAAAAATCTGTCAAATCTCTTCCACCTTTTTAATTAATACCAAACGATCTCCCGCTTTTACCCGATCTTCCGTCAGTTCATTAATCTCTCGAATACTCTCTATTGTAGTATAATACTTTTTCGCTATTTTCCACAAACTATCTTCTTTTTTTACAATATACCCCACTATTCCAGGCAGTTTCTCTATCTCTTCCATATCATATGGCTTTGCTTCTACATTCGTAATAATCTCTGTATGAAGCTGTTCCATAACTAACACTTCCAGATGGATCATCGCCTTTAATTCTGCTTCCTCGCCTCCAAGCATCACTGCCCCCAACTGTTCTAATGAGTGTCTTAGACGCCAGCTAGTATATTCATGCATCCCCGGTATTTCAATCTGATAAGAAAAAGGAATCATCCCGGATGTCTGCTGAATCGGCTGATTGTCATCTGCTGTCAGATACAAGACGGATACCGTAACAATTCCGTCAATCTGCAGCCCGTTCTCTGTCCGCACCACTTCGTCAATTTTAATGGTTCCGTTGCTGCTGATAATCTGAAGAATCCTAGGCTGCTGCCCAGATAATTTTATCTTTTCGGAAGCTTTGCATTTTGAAGAATTTCTTGCCAGCAGATGTTCATAAAAAATTGTCTCCTGAACCGGTTCTAAATTCCGCATAGAAGAATATACATCATTCATAATCTCACAGGAAGCATCCCGATAAAGCGTAATATCCATATCAATTACATAGTCTAACCCTATTACTCTCTGCTCTCCGTCATTATCCGGCTTTGCTTCTATTTCATTTCCATTTAAGCGATAGTGAATATCTGGAATCATATCCTCTGCTGCATCCCGACATTCCACATTTCCTTGTACTGGAATCGTCAACTCTACCCATTGATAAGAAGCATTTTCATCTTCACTTTGGTAGAGCACAAAAACTGCAATTTCCCCCTGCAGATAAAGCGAACCCTCTAACGGACGTGTATCCATCATGCGAATCTGTGCTTCTGTCCAGAGAATCCTTGCAATATTAGGCTTATTAGCAGATAATTCCATATCATCCTTAATTCGATAGACATCTCTGGTTTTTACTGCTGCAGGTGTAAAGGTAAGTTTTTGAGTCGTATATTCTAAATCAGGCTCTCCAGAGAGAGCACTCCCCGGCTCTTTTGTCAAAGTTTCTTCTGCACATGCATGTAATGTCACCACTGCACGTACACTGATTTTTCGGGAATGAATTAAAGTAATAGAGTTATCTTCGATATCGGGCTCAATCGATATCTCATCCCCTTCCTGCACTCCCTCCATATTAATTAATTCATCAAACGGAACCTCTCCCTTTAAATTATGTATGCTATGACTTCCCCTATCCTCACTGCTATATAAAATACGATAAATTAATTTCCCTTTTACACTGACTTTATCTGGAAGAATCCGCACCATATCGACCTGTACTTCACTGGTCTGCTTCATAATCCTTGCAATATCGGCATTGGCATCCGGCACATTATGATCGTCATCCATAATAATCTGTGTATTTCCTTCTGCTTTTCGATGTGTAAAAATCATCATTTCCTTTACAACTTCCATCATTTTCCCCCTTTTCCTTTTTTCACTGCATTACTGAAATACTACTGGTTCTTCCCGCTTTTCTATCTTTATTACAATATAAGGATAAGTCGGCACTTCATCTATCTTCTCTCCTTTGGTTGGTCCGATCAGGCTGGTATCTAAATAAACAGCATCCTTTCCTAAATAACATTCATTTACGGTAATACTGTAGCCGCTGGTTTTTTGCTCTCCATAACCGACAATCAGATAGATAGCGTCCTCTGTTGTATAGGTATTCTTCATTTCTCCCGTCTTCTTTTTCTCAATAAATTCTGAAACCTCCTTTGGAAGTTCTGCATCCGGCACCACGGTAAAATCAATATCTTTTTGTTTTTCTTCCTTTTGTGTTGTCAACTGACAAGAGGTTAGTGCAAGCGGAATTGTTAAAAAAAGAATGACCATTAAGCCATATAAAATAAATTTTTTCATAAAATCACCTGATATTATGTAATTTGAATTGGTATTATTATATGAACGGAATAAAAAAATATGCAAGAAACAGCCTTCTATAAAAACCAAATTGTTCACTTACTGCAGTAATTATTTTAACCTCATCAAGGAAGTCCCCCGCTTCTAAGCCGCCAAAGCGAAAGCGG